>CAZBNF010000009.1:0-20613 GCA_964493115.1 uncultured Planctomycetia bacterium
TACAACAATTACTGTTTATAGTATACAATTATTTGATATAATTCTTTAATAAATATCAGTCATTTCATGCCCTTGCCTTAAGCAGCGATTTGGCTTTTTTTGCCTTGATTTTAGATAATATGCAAAAATACCATCGCTGCGTAGGCAAGGGCATGAAATGACATTATAATGTAGGCCTATATCAATAGTTCTTTACATGTGAACCTGTATGTGATAAATTAATATAAAGATAATTTAAGCTCAAAAAGTAGATTTGTTTATAAACTATATCCCAAAATTAGATTAATGTTTACCATGAAATCAAAAAGATTTTTTATATTTGCCCTCTTTATCTTAGCTGTCACCCCTTTTACCCTTGCTATGCCCTCGTATTCCATCGCACAAGACGCCCCGCAAGACGCGGCAACCGAAATCACAGACATAGCCATAGAAGGTAATAAGGCGGTAAGCACAACCACCATCCTTTCTAAAATAAAGACCCGGGCAGGCTCAAGATTTATACAGAGGACTGTAAACGAGGATATAAAAAGATTATATGCTACAGGGTTTTTTGCGGACGTTGTCGCGGAGGCGGAAGACTATAAGGGCGGCATAAGGCTTATATTTAAAGTATCAGAAAAATCTGTGGTAGGAAGCGTAGTTTTCGAAGGTAACAAGATATACAGGGCTGAGCTTTTAAAAAAGCAGATTGAAACAAAAGAAGGCGATGTTTTAAACAAAAGAGTGCTTGCCGAGGACGCGAAGAAGCTGGAGTCCTTTTATAGGAAAAAGGGCTTTGCTCTTGTAAAGGTGGAATACAGCTCTGAAACAGATCAAGCGACAAATGCCTCTACAGTTTATATTAGGATAGATGAGAAAAAGCAATACAGGATAAAAAGCATTGTATTTACCGGCAATAAGAAATTTCCCTCAGGCCGCCTGCTTAAGATAATATCTACACGGACAGACGGGTTTTTCAGGTCAGGGGTTATCGATGAAAATTTACTTAAACAGGACATGGAAAGGCTCGAGGCATTTTACAAAGATAATGGTTTTATTGACGCAAAGGCCTCTTATTCAGAGGAATATCACGATAAGGGCATAGGCGTCACCATTGATATCAAAGAGAACGACCAGTACTTTGTGGGTAAGGTGGCTATAGAGGGCAATGAAATTATAGGCAATAAGGAGATAGCCAAAGACCTCAAGATGAAGGAAGGCTCTGCCTACAGCCCAAACAACCTGCGTTCAGATGTAATAAGCATACAGACCCTTTATTTTGATAAGGGTTACATGGAGTGCGGTGTAAGGCCGGCAACATTGCTGAATAAAGAAACAAAGACTATAGATGTGTCATATGCCATAATCGAAGGAATCCTGAGTTATGTTAATGAAATAAAGATTACAGGAAATTCCAAGACAAAGGATAAGGTTATAAGAAGGGAATTGCGCCTGTATCCCGGGGAAAGATTTGACGGCGATAAGCTTAAAAAATCAAAACAGAGGCTTTACGATCTTGGCTATTTTGACGAGGTTATATTTGATACAGAGCCCACGGATAAGCCCGACAAGAAAGACCTCGCGGTAAGTGTAAAGGAGGCCAAAACAGGGGAGTTCAGTTTTGGCGGAGGATACAGTTCTGTCGACAGGTTAATAGGTTTTGTAGAGGTTGCCCAGAGAAACTTTGATATAACGAATTTTAAGACCTTTACCGGGGCCGGGCAGATATTGAGATTAAAGGCCGAGATTGGCTATGTCAGGCAAAACTATACCATAAGCTTTACGGAACCATGGATATTCGGTTATCCGTATTTATTCGGGTTCGATGTTTTTAGTTTTGACAGGGACAAGAAGGAATCCCTTGGTTATGGTTACAGTGAAAAGCGTGCAGGAGGCAACCTTCGTTTTGGCAAAGAATTCACTGATTATGACCGTGCTGATTTACGATACAGGCTCGAAAACATTAAAATAGGGGATGTATCTGATGATGCCCTCGAGGCGCTGAAAGATGAAGAAGGCAAAAACACGATAAGCAGCTTAGCGCTCACACTCACCAGAGATACAACAGACAGCAAATTTAATCCCATGCAAGGACATATATTAACGGGTACGGCAGAAAATGCCGGAGGCCCGCTTGCAGGGGATAAGGATTTTTACAAGTTGACAGGCCTTGCGGATTTCTTTTTTAATTACAATAAAACACTGGTGCTCGAGCTTAAGGCAGTAGGCGGCTGGGCAAAAGAATATGACGATTCCACATCCGTTCCTATATATGAACGTTTTTTTGCCGGTGGAGCCAATACAGTGAGAGGTTATAAAGAGCGAAGCATAGGCCCGCGCGATGAAAACACAGGCGATCCTATAGGAGGCGAGGCAATGCTTGTTGCAAACGCCGAGCTTACTTATCCTGTATTTAAGAACTTCAAGGTAGCTGTCTTTTATGACATAGGGAATGTATGGCATTCAACAGATAAAAATATAACGCCGGGCGATTTTAAGGCTGGTACAGGTGTAGGCGTAAGAGTTAAGACCCCTATAGGCCCTGTTAAGGTTGACCTTGGCTATCCACTTGACCAGGCACATCCTGGCGATAAGCAGAAGATAAGATTCCATTTTAGTATGACAAGAGGTTTTTAAACCAAAAACAATACAGGAGGCAGGTATGCGCAGGATAAAGGAAGTGTTTTTGTTGTCGGTATTTTTATTGTCATGTTTTTATTATCCTCAAAACGCGCAGGCAGCAACAGTTGCAAAGACAGGCTATGCGGATGTTGCCGCTGTTTTTGACGGATATGATAAGACAAAAGAGGAAGACTCAAAACTTGGTGTGAAAAGCCAAAGCAAGCAGGCCCAGCGCGATAAGATGGTTGAAAGCGTAAGAAACATGAGGAATGAGCTGGAGCTTTTAAGCGAGAAACAGAAAGAAAAAAAACAGGCACAGATTGACGATGAGATAAGAAGATTGCAGGATTTTGACCGTGAAGGAAAAGCAGAACTCCAGCGCGAGAGAGATGACATGGTAAGGGTTATATTAAAAGACATAGAAACAGTTATCAATGAGTATGCCATTAAAAACGGTTATACTATGATTCTAAACAGCAGGGTTTTGGAATACGCGCTTGAAGAATATAATATTACAAAAGAAGTGCTTAACCTGTTAAATTCGAAATACAGAAAAAACGGTAGATGAAGAAAAGCCTCAAAGAGATAGCCTCGTTAATTGGCGGCGAGATAGTAGGTGAGGAAGATACACAGATAAGCAGCGTGAACGGCATCAGAGAGGCCCAGGAAGGAGATATAACATTCCTGGCCAACTCTTTATACAGGCCGCTTATAAATACCACGAAGGCCTCTGCTATAATTACGTCAAAAGAAATTATTTCCGCGCCTAAGCCTATAATACGCACTGATGACCCATCACTGGCATTTACCAAAGTTATATCTTTATTCCGAAATGATACCGCACCTGATACGTCCCCAGGTATACACAAAACAGCTGTTATAGGGCAAAATGTCAGCTTGGGAAAGAACGTTTTTATAGGTGCTTTTGTAGTTGTAAGGGATAACGCGAAAATAGGTGATAATGTTGTAATCTATCCCCATGTTTATATAGGCAATAACGTTAAGATAGGAAATGATGTAAGGTTTTATCCCAGTGTCACCATAAGAGAAGGCTGTGAACTTGGCGACAGGGTTATAATACACAGTAACAGCGTGATAGGTTCTGATGGTTTCGGTTATGTCAAGGTTAATGGCTCTTACCAGAAGATCCCTCAAACAGGCATAGTACGTATAGAAGATGACGTAGAGATAGGCTCCAATGTATCCATAGACAGGGCAAGATTTGGCAAAACCGTTATAGGAAAAGGCACTAAAATAGATAATCTTGTGCAGATAGCCCATAATGTTTCTGTAGGCGCTGATACTATTATAGTTTCACAGGCAGGTATTTCCGGGAGCACGCGTGTCGGAAATAATGTTATCCTGGCAGGCCAGGCAGGGATTGTAGGCCATATAGAAATAGGGGATAATGTTATTGTAGGCGCACAGGCAGGCGTTACAAAATCAGTACCCGCTAATACTGTTGTGCTGGGTTCTCCCGCTAATAATATATCAGAGCAGAAAAGGATATTTGCGTGCCTGCACAAACTACCGGAACTTTTCAAGACCGTTAGATCTATAAAGGATAAAATTATAAAATAAGAGGTTTGCATTGGCTCTTCAAAGGACAACAGCAAAAGAGAGTAAGATAGAAGGCATAGGGATACATACAGGCAAGTTAATCAACCTGTTGCTTAAGCCCGCAAAAATTAATAGTGGCATAAGATTTATAAGAACAGACTTGGCGGATAGGCCTGTTATCCCTGCTATGCTTTCTAGTTTTACAATAGCTGAAAAGGGCTTACGCAGGACATCTATAGGCAAAGGTGACGCGCAGATACACACGGTAGAGCATCTCTTAGCTACCCTTTCAGGTATCGGAATCGATAATCTTGAGGTTGAGATAAATGGGCCTGAACTCCCGGGCTTAGATGGAAGCGCATCCGGATTTGTCAAGGCTATTAAGGAAGCGGGGGTCAAAGAGCAGGATGCCGTGCGCAAGGAATTGCATATAAGAGAACCGATATGGGTGGAAGATAAAGACTCTATGCTGTTAATCCTTCCGGATGTGAATTTTAAGGTATCATATACATTGGATTATCCTACAACCAATTTTAAAGCCCAATATGGCCATTTTCTTATAAATTACGATACTTATGAAAATGAGATTGCCCCAAGCCGCACATTCTGCCTGGAAGAAGAGGTGGAACGTCTGCGTAGTATGGGCCTTGGCAAAGGCGCATCATTAGAAAATACTGTTGTGGTAGGGAAACAAGGAATAATAGGCGGTAAGCTTCGTTTTGAAGATGAATTTTTGCGTCATAAGGTATTGGACTTAATAGGCGATCTATATCTTTTGGGCCGCCAGGTAAGAGGGCATGTCATAGCTATTAAGAGCGGCCATAGCCTTAATATAGAGCTATTGCGCAAGATAGCAAAGCACGCAGAGTCATTTGAACAGGCGGAGGCAAGGGCAGAAGCTGATGATACCATTTCCAAGGGTATTCTATGCCGGGAAGATATCAAAAAGATACTTCCGCACAGATATCCTTTTCTTATGGTTGACAGGATCATCGAGTTAAACGAGACTTCAGCAATCGGCGTTAAAAAGCTTTCTATGAATGACTATTTTTTTGCAGGCCACTTTCCAGGAAATCCTGTTATGCCGGGAGTTCTTATGCTTGAGGCAATGGCCCAGGTGGGAGGAGTTATCTTATTAAGCCGCCCTGAAAATAAAGGTAAAACAGCCTATTTTATGCTTATAAATAACGCTAAATTCAGGCGCATTGTCCGTCCCGGTGATGAATTGCGCCTTGAGGTAGAGGTGGTAAGGTATAAAACAAGAACCGGCCAGGTGCACGGCAGAGCGCTTGTAGACGGTAATCTTGCGGCAGAAGCGGATCTTAATTTTGCCTTTGGCAGCGAGTGAGAAAAATGGCTATACACGAAACAGCGATAATAAGCGAAGACGCAAAACTTGAAGATGGAGTTTGTGTTGGCCCGTATGCGGTCATAGACGCGAATACCAGAATAGGAGCAGGCACATCCATTGGCCCGCATTGCGTAGTAGGAGAGTTTACGACTATAGGAAAAAATTGCCAGGTTTTTTCCGGAGCTGTTGTGGGCAGTATAACACAGGATAAAAAATTCACCCAAAAGAAAAGTTTCCTTGAAATCGGGGACAATAATATTATACGTGAATATGCCACAATCAACAGAGGCACTGAAGAGAGCAGCAAGACAAAAATCGGAAACAATTGCCTTTTAATGGCCTACAGCCATGTAGCTCATGATTGTATTATAGGAGATGATGTTGTTATCGCAAACTGCGGAACCTTAGCAGGCCACGTTGTATTGGAAGACGGCGTGATAGTAGGGGGCCTTGCCGCTATACATCAGTTTGTGAGGATAGGCACCCTTGCTATAATAGGCGGGTGTTCAAAGGTTGTCCAGGACATTGCCCCATATGCCATGGCAGACGGCCACCCGGCAAAAATATACAAGATAAATGCGGTAGGATTAGAACGCGCGGGGTTTACGGATGAATCAAGAAATAATTTAAAGCGCGCCTTCAAAATAATTTTTTTTATGAAACTTAATATAAAAAATGCTTTATCTGAGATTGAAAAACAACTCCCCCAGACAAAAGAAATCATCACCCTTCTGAATTTCATTAAAAATTCAGAAAGAGGAATCGCCAGATAATCCATTATGAATAAAATAAGCGAAATAGCGATTATCGCGGGTAGTGGGAAATTCCCATTTCTTCTCGCTAAAGCGGCTAAATCTAACGGCATAAGAGTAATAATATTAGCCATAACCTCTTCAGCGGAAAAAGGTATAGAAAAGATAGCCGATAAAACCTACTGGGTAGAGTTGGGCCAGGGTAAAAAACTCATAGAGATACTCGGAAAAGAAAAAATAGAATACGCTGTAATGGCAGGCAAGGTAAATAAATCCACGATAATAAAGCAAAGTATAAGGCTCGATGAAGAGGCAAAAAATATTCTCCAAAGGATTAAGGATAAAAAGGATGACACCATGCTTTCAGCTATTGCCGACAGGCTAAAGGATTTTGATATTGAGCTGATAGACTCAACCTTGTTTTTAAAAAATTTTATGTCAGGAAAAGGCCCCCTTACCAAAAAAAAGCCTGATCAAAAACAGCAGCAGGACATACAGTTTGGTTTTTCTATCGCGAAAAATATGGGCGCCCTTGATATAGGACAGTCTATTATTATAAAAGATAAGGCGGTAATAGCAGTGGAGGCCATAGAAGGGACCGATGAGGCTATTATAAGGGCAGGGGGGCTTGTTGGCAAAGGCACTGTTATTGTAAAGGTGTCAAAACCGTCTCAGGACATGAGGTTTGATGTGCCAACTGTTGGTTTAGAGACGCTTAAGGCAATAAAACTCTCAGGCGCGTCAGTACTTGCTTTAGAGTCAGGAAAAGTTTTAATGCTTGAAAAAGAGGATATGATAAAAGAAGCGGATAAGATGGGTATCTGCATAACAGGCATATGAATATGAAAGGCTTTGAAATAAATTCCGTATTAACGGCTGAAAAACTTAAAAGTTTTATATCAGGTGCTGTTTCATCCAAGGGGTTTAGCAAAGTTATACTAGGCCTTTCAGGAGGCCTTGATTCGACAGCGGCAGCATATCTTTCCGCTGCCGCGCTGGGAAAAGATAATCTCGTAGGAATTATTATGCCTTATGGAAAACTTTCATCGGAGGCAACTGATCATGCGGGTAAAATAGCAAGGATATTAAGGATAAAGACAGAGATCATAGATATAAAGCCTATGATAGATGCCTATTTTGAAAAAATCAAAACATCGAATGATTTAAGGCGCGGCAACAAAATGGCGAGAGAGAGGATGTCTGTATTGTATGACCTTTCGCAGAAATACGATGCCCTGGTTATAGGTACATCAAACAGGACAGAGATACTTTTAGGATATGGTACCATATATGGAGATTGTGCCTACGCCATTAATCCTCTTGGAAGACTTTATAAAACTCAGCTTAGGACACTTGCGAAATATCTGGGAGTGCCGTCTTATATAATAAAAAAACCGCCGAGCGCGGGCCTGTGGCATGGCCAGACAGATGAAGAAGAGATTGGCTATACCTACAGCGAAATTGATAAGCTGTTGTTTTTTATGATCGATAAAAAGATGAACTATAAAAGCTTGATCGCAAAGGGTTTTGGTGGAGCATTTATAAAAGATATAAGAAACAGGATAAGGAAAAATAGATTTAAATCGCGATTGCCGTTAATCGCGAAACCGTAAGGAGGGACTGGCATGAAAACATTTTTTATGTTATTTACATTGCTGCTTACCGTAAGCGCTCAGCCTGCATTCGCTGCTTCAGAGAGTACTGTTATAGAAGTAATAAATGTGGATGTAGGTGCTGACACAGAAAAATTAATAGCTGCACTTACACCTAAAGATTTTAAGGATGTTCAGGTTATAAGGCATAGCTACGGGCATGGCCAGGGAAACTATGAAACAAGAGGTATATTAATCGATTCCAATGAAGAGCGATGGGACGGATATTGGGATGATAACCAGGGTTATAGCATAAAAACAACTATTAATGGTGTTGTAGCCCAAGAGGGAAAGATTGTCATAGGTTCTATAGAATATGTGCCTTTTGGTTTTTCAACAATGGAAGAAGCGATGAGTAAGGCAAAACAGATAGTTGACACGCCTATTTTTATAGATCTGTCCCAGCAGGAAAAAGCCAGGACAGATAAAGAAGAAGCGGCAGAGATAGCAAGTGTGCATGAACAATCTATCTACGCTGAAGAGCAATTCGATGGTGCCAGTGGTGGCTCTGGAGGTAGTGGATCCGGCTTATAGCATTAAGTTTTGGATTTTATAAAATCTATAATCTCTCCAGCGGCGCGTTCACTTGCGCCAGGCTGGCCAAGCGTATTTTTTATATTAAGAAATTCTTCTTTTAAGCGAACCACCAATTCCTTATCAGCAAGAAGCCTCTCTATATAATCCGCGATTTTTTCAGGCCTTGCGCCATGCTGTAAAAATTCAGCCGCCAGGCCTTTACCTGCCACAATATTTACAAGCCCTATAAAGGGAAGTTTTATAAGGTTTTTTGTAAGGATATAGGTAAGGAAGTTTGTCCGGTATATTATCGCCATGGGCACACCGAGAAGGGCGGTTTCCAATGTCGCGGTACCTGAGGCAACCATCGCGCATTCACATATATTGATGGCATTATATGTATTGTCATGTACGATCGTTACTTTCAACCCGGCATTAGATGCCATATTTTCTACTACGGATTTATCTATAGTAGATGCCAGAGGAAGTATAAAGTGTATTTTTCCATCAAGTTTTTTAGCAAGCAAAGAAGCGGATTCAAGCATAACAGGTAAAATATTTTTTATTTCACTCTTTCTTGACCCGGGCAGGATGCCGACTATTTTTACATCTTCTTTTATCCCTAAGCTTTCCTTAAAGGCCTGCCGGCTTAAACTCGCCTCGACCGTTCCTATAAGCGGATGGCCAACAAATTTTACATTTACCCCATATGCTTTATACAGCTCTTCCTCAAACTTAAAAAATACCAGCATCTTGCTTACAAGCCTGCGTATTGTTTTTATCCGCCATAAACCCCACGCCCATATCTGCGGGCTTATATAGTAGATGACAGGTATGCCTATTTTTTTCAGGACTTTTGCTACGCGCAGATTGAATTCAGCATAATCTATAAGTATAGCGTAATCAGGCGGCTCGGCCTTTATTCTTCCGCATAAGGATTGATATATTTTTCTTAGTTTTAAGTATCCTTTTAACAGCCCGCCAGGGCCTATAAAGGCAAGATGAGTTATCTTGTGGTATAACTCTACTCCGGCCTTTTCCATTTCATCTCCGCCAAGCCCGCAAAAATTTATGCTATTATCAATCGATCTTATATGCCTTACAAGGTTTGCGGCGTGTGTATCACTTGATGCCTCGCCGGCGATTATCAGTATTTTTTTCATTGGGATATTTTTTTTAATACTTCAAGGGCAACAGAAAGGGCCTGCTTTCCTTCTTCCCCTGAGGCAAGGGGCTTTTTTCCGGTTTGAACGCAGTCTAAAAATGAGGTAATCTCTTTTTGGAGAGGCTTTTCCTTTTTTATATCTATCTGCCTGGATACTATACCGCCCAGATTTTTTGTATAAATAACAGCGTCTTGCTGAATGTAATCCAATGATATATAGGCATTCGGCTGGAATATCCTTATTTTACGCATTGCCTTTTCCGTGACACGGCTTGCGGTGATATTGCATACTGCCCCATTTTCGAAAACAATACGCGCGTTAGCGATATCTTCGTGCTGAGTAAGAATTTTCACGCCCACAGCCTCTATGCTTTTTATAGGTGATTTTATAAGCCAGAGCAGTATATCGATATCATGTATCATAAGATCAAGCACAACACCGACGTCCTTTATCCTGGGAGAAAAAGGCCCCAGGCGATGGCATTCGACAAACTTTATATCGCCTTTTATTTTTAATATGGCCTCTATCGCCGCGTTAAATCTTTCGACATGTCCGACAGCTAATGTAAGATTTCTGGATTTTGCTATGCTTAGAAGCCTATCTGCTTCCTCAACCGTCTGTGTTATGGGTTTTTCTATAAGAAGGTGTGTGCCTGATTCCAGGAAATCCTTTGATATGCTGTAGTGATCTTTTGTAGGCACAACTATGCTTACGGCATCAGCCTTTCCTAAAAGTCGATGATAATCTTTAAAGCCCTCTATGCCCAGCTTTTTTGACATTTCGGATAGCCTGTTGTTGTCAGTATCACATATGCCAACAAGCTCAACATCTATAAGCTCAGAGTATATCTTCGCGTGTACTGACCCAAGTGCGCCTGTTCCTATCACAGCTACTTTTAGTTTTGCCATGTTCGCCTTTTTTGAAATGTTTCATCATTATATCATGGCTAATACATGAAGGTCAACAAATACCATAATATCGCTTATGTCTTTATCTTCGCAGCAATTAGTTGTTTAACAGTAAGGTTAAAAGGCGTGTGAATTGGCGAAAGCGGGATCCTTCGGATGCTCTTACTCATCGCATCCTTAGGATTAATTCGCACATACCCCCATGATTTCTTGCTGCATAGGAAAGTATATAAGCATCGCAAGGAACCTCACTAAGACGATGCTCTAAGTCAATCGGTTTCTTGCGAATGCAAGAATGGGGGTGTGCTCATTTAAAGAGGATGCTTAGAGGGTGAGTCAAATCGTCCTTCTTTTGAGTTCGGAGACGCCCTACCTCATCCAAGCATCCTCACTCTAAATATACCTGATAATAAATAAAAGTCAATACCTGCTAAATATATTTTGAGTTTTAATTAGGAACGCTTCTCAAGCACAAGTACTCCTGCCTACCGGCAGGCAGGCGTGCTTGAGAAGCGTTCCTGAAATAGTGCTTGACTATGATGGTGGTTTTTGCTATACTTTTTTTAAAAGAGTTTTTAAACCAGGCGATAAAAAGGAGGATTATATTATGGCAATCAGGCAGACATTATTCAGAGACCAAGTCTTATCAGACAGAGAAAGAAAGAATCTGGCTATTTTGGACGTGATAAGAAAAAGTGGGCCGGTTACCAGAACCGAGATATCAAAGGTTACTAAGCTTAATATTGTAACCGTATCAAACTATGTCAATAGTTATGTAGAAAAAAACCTTGTCATAGAGAAAGGTTTTGATGTCTCTTCAGGAGGTAGAAAACCCACATTAGTTGAACTTAATGCCAAGATGGGCAATGTTATAGGAGTAGATATCGGACCGGTTAATATGGTCGCGGTTATAACAGACCTTGCAAATAATGTTATCGGAAAGACCAAGAGAGAGCGCCCAAAAGGGCCTATGAATGAAGTCATAACCAGTTCTATTGAAATGGTTTATGAAATAATGGAGAAGTCCAAGGTAGATAAGAATAAGATAAAAGGAGTTGGCTTAGGTGTATCAGGGGTAATAGATGCCTTGGCAGGCACTGTAAGGGATACAGACCCTCTTAGAGGAAGGACAACAGGAAGCTACGCGTCTGTTAAATCGCTTGTTCAGAAGGAGTTTAATATACCTACTTTTGTCGGAAATGATGCCACTGTTGCTGCTTTTGGCGAGAAAAGGCTTGGATTAGAGCAGGAGATAGATGATATGCTTTATGTATACTCTGATGTAGGCTGTGGAATAATAATAAAAGGGGAGATATACTGTGGAGCAGGCGGCAGTGCCGGCGAGATGCAGCTTATGGTTGACAACCCAGGTTCTCCTTTACAAGGTAAGGACCCGTCTTATCTAAGGCCCTGGGGTGTTGATTTGGGCATAACGCAGGCAGCAAGGGCCATACTCTCAAAAGAGAAGTCAGATTCAAAGATAATGGAGATCGCGGGGGGTGATATTGAAAGTATCACACCTGATATAATAATAGAGGCAGCAAAGTCAAAGGATAAGATAGCTGTTGAGATAATAGAAAATGCCGGTACAAACTTAGGCATAAGGATAGCATATCTTATAAACCTGTTTAATCCCGAAGTTGTTGTCATAGGCGGCGGGATAGAGCAGGCCGGTGAGATCCTACTAGGGCCTGTAAGGGCAGCGGTAAGAAGCCTTGCCTTTGAAGAACCGGCAAATACAGTAAAGATAGTGCCGTCAAGACTTGGTGATAGCGCTGTTGCTCTTGGAGCAGCTGCTCTTGTCATGCGTGAAATCTTCGCCCAAATTTAAACATAGGAACGCTTCTTGAGCACGAGTACTCGTGCTCAAGAAGCGTTCCTAACCGTATCAGGGTTAACCGTATCATAATGGTTAGCCCTGGTTTTTTTGTGAGAAAATATTTTTAGAATTTAGGTTAAATATTTGTTGACACTAACCGTATCATGTGGTAAAGTTTAAATAAGTTACGTGATACGGTTAGTTTTTATATAACTAAGGGAAATGAAAATGAAACGGTGGGCGTTTCACCTTATTCTTTATTTAGTATTAAGTGCATTCTCATATGATACGGTTTGGGCTCAGCCATCTGAAACCGTATCATCATACGTATTATCCGACCTGCAGTATGAAACATACCCTGAATTTTCACGCATAATATTTTGTTCAAATGATAAGGTAGATTTTGTGTCCTATGAATTAGACGACCCCTACAGGATTGTCATAGACCTGTTAGGGGTTTCTTTTTGTGAGCTGCAAGAGCGCGTTGAATATGATGAAGGCCTTGTGAAGTCAATTGAGATTGTAGAAACACCATATGTACAAAAACCCCAGGGCCTTGATGAGTATTTCTATGCAGCGGATTATATAATTATTACCCCTCGCTCGGGCTTTCCTTATACCGTATCATCTGCTGAGAATGGAAGGATAATAGCCGTAGATATTGGAACAGCAGCCCCGCCAGGCATCAAAGTATCTATGGTATCCCCGGTTCAAGATTATGGCCCGGAATCCGCCTTGGATAAACAAACCATAGAAAAAGACAGGCCTGATGCCGGTAAAAGGACAATTGGGGGTGAGCCTATAACAGAGAGCGCCCAAGAAACCACTATAGATGAAAATATAATAGATTATATTAATTTTGAAAGCATAGATGATTCCATACTGGTTGTTTTATCAACCAAAGATGAAATGGCATATACAGCGCGAAGGGGATATTATCCTGTATTTAATATAGTTTTAAAGCCTCAAGGCCCGCTTTTTACGGACCTTGAAGAAAACGCGGAATTTGATACAGGTTATATAAAATCAGTTAAAATTGTAAAAGATAAAAATGCCTTGGCACCAAAAACACTTGATAAATATTATTATCCTGTGGAATATGTTGTAATAGAGCCTGCTGTTGATCTGCCTTTTGACCTGTATTCAAATGATGACGGAACAATATCAATCCTCGAAATATATTATCCCGATGTAAAGGAAGATATAAAAGAGATCGCGGAGGGCGAGAAGAAGAAAGAGGCTATTGCAAAGGCGCAGGAAAAAGAAGAAGAGGAAGAACTGAAAAGAGCTGTCAGAAAAGAGCTGCTTACCATGCTAAAGGAAGAGATAAGGAAAGAAGGCTTCCTAAAAGAAGAAAAGATATCAGAGTTAAAGAAAGAAGAGCTGGAAAGAAGGAAAAAGGAGGTCAGCCAGAAGGTGGAAACTATCGGACAGGAGGTGTTAAAGGACCTGTTTGTAAAAGGAAAAGGTACTCTCAGCTTAAGCCAGTCACAGTCAATAGCCATTGAGAACAGTCCGCAGGCGAAAACAGCTAAAGAAGAGGTCAAGCTTGCTATGCTTAAAAAACGGGATGCCTTCAGGGCGCTTTTCCCGAATGTAAAGCTTAAGGTCTCGCATACGGTTGGAGACGTATTAGAAGATGTAGCATTCACGGAAGAGGTATATGGTATAGAGGGCGAACACCCCTTATACCAGGGAGGCAGGCTTATGAATGCCTATAAACAAAGCAAGGTCAACGTGGATCTCTCAGAGGCCCGATATAAGAAAATAGAACATGAGCTTGATTATAAGGCTGCTGAGGCATATCATAATATAGTAACAGCCATAATGAATATAAGACTTCAGCAGCAGCTCATGAAAGAGGCAGAGCCTATATTAAGATTGGCAGAAAAAAGGCATGCAGCAGGTTTAAGTACTAACCTGGAAATACTTAATGTACAGTCGCGCTATAATCAGATACAATTCCAGATAGCTACAGCCCAAAGAGACCTGGCCCTTGCGAGATTTAAACTTCAGCAGGCAATGGGCCTTGATATAAGTAATGATGATGTTGATATCTCTGAAGTTGATTTGGAGCTCCCATTCCGGGTTATTGATATCAATCTCTATGAATGTCTTGAGGCAGCCGCGAATAATCATCCGGATATGCTTGTTAACAAGTTTTTGGTCGAGTCCAATGAATACGGAGAAAAGATAGCAAAGGGTAAAGAGGGTTTCAGGATAGACCTTACAGGTTTTTACGGCAAGGCGGATTCGTATTATAATACAGAAGCAAAAAATTTACAAGACGACTGGAATATCGGCGTAAAGGTAAGCAAGCCATTCTGGCTTGCAACCCCTTCGTATTCATTCACAAAGGAAAAGACCAGCAGAAAGGTCGGCCAGACTGACAGGACAGGCACTACTGTAAATGCCGGAGAAATAGCGATATTTGATAAAGATGCTTTTGCTATTGGCTCAGAGATAGAAGAGTCAAAGATAGCCAAACAAAAAGCGGAAAATGACCTTATAGACACAAGGCGTCAGTCAGCATTGTCTGTAAAAGAGTCATATTACAATTACCAGGAAGCTGTTATACAGGTCAAGAACTCTCTTGAGAAAGTACGTTTTCATGAAGAAGCTGTCAAGGTCGCAAGGGTGCAGTCAGAATTAAACGAGGCACTTCAATCCCAGCTTTTGGAATCCCTGATACAGCTAGTTGATGAAAAGTCAGTTTATATAAAGGCATTATCCGATTATAATCTCGCTATAATAAAACTTAATAACGCTATTGGCATCAGGGATTACTTTAAGATAGATTAAGCACTGAGATCCTTCCCCCTATTCTTGCTTTCGCAAGAAAGCATAGGGGACAGGATGACAGATTCATAAATAAGGAGCATATAATATGACTGCTTTTGGATTCAAGTTCGGTAAAAAAAAGCCTGTTGATTTTTCCAAGATGAAGGATAGCCTCACGCCTAAAAACGGAAATGATAAAAAGCCCGAAGCGCCGCCGCGAATCATGCCCGCGCAAGAGCCGCAAAAAAGCCCAATGGCTGATAAGATGAAAGAGATCGTAGAGGATAAGCCTAAAAAGCCCAGAGTGGTTAAAAAGAAATCGCCATTAAAACTGTTTATCATATTACTGATTTTTATTATATTTATATTAGCCCTTCTATTTACCCTTGGCCCAAAACACGCCCCGGAATTAATGAATAAGATAGGCGCTACAAAGATTATGGAGAGCATACCGTTCTTAAGGCAGGAAAAAGATGAACTTCTCCTTACGCCTGAAGAGCAAACAATCGAAGAACTTGTAACAGTAAGGACATACCGTGTTGTAAGAGGAGATTTTATAGATGTTTTACCGGGCATGGGGACAATAAAAGGCGACAGGGAGGTAGAGCTTAGGTTTGAGTCAAGCGGCCTGGTGGATTCTATAAACTTTTTTGAAGGTGATCTTGTAAGAAGAGGGGATATTATAGCAACGCTCGCGCAGAAAGACGCCCTGCTTAAATTAGAGTATTCAAAGACAAAGCTTAGGACCCAGCAGTTTGCTGAAGAAGCTGCCAAGAAAAAGCTTGAGATACATCAAAAACTTTTTGATGATGGTATTATAATTAAGCCTAAGCTTGAAGAAATTCAGATTGAATACGAAGGCGCTAAAAGCCAGTCTCAGTCAGCTCAGAAAGAGGTCGAGTTTGCCCTCTCAGAGCTTGATAAGACATATCGTTATTCTCCCATAAACGGCGTTATGGGTACAAGAGATGTTGAAGTAGGGGAATTTGTGACATCCAATATCAAGATAGCGTCATTGTATGATACAGCGACAGTTGTAGCGGAAATGGGGGTTATTGAAAAGGATATTAACAGGGTAGCGCTAGGCCAGAAGGCGAAGGTAACTGTTGATACATATCCTGGTGTTGAATTTGAAGGGCAGATAGAAAACATAGCCCCTATTGTAGAGGGTAAATCAAGAACCCTTACTGTAAAGATACGTATAAAAAATGATAACCCCAGAGGTACTCTGCTTCCCGGCATGTTTGCGCGCATATGGATATCTGTATATGAAAAGAAGAATACCGTCAGGCTCCCATCAGCTTGCCTGTATGACCTTGATAATAATGGTGAGTTTGATTCTACCTACGTTGTCTCTTCTGAAAATATTGCCAAGGCAACGCCTGTTAAAATAGGGTATGTGTCAACAGACTATATAGAGATAATAGACGGCCTGCGCGAAGGTGAACAGGTAGTTTCCGAATCTATGGCAGAACTTAAAGACGGCGTGAAAGTCGATGTCATAGAAGTGCAGGAGCCGATGTTCTAAAATATAGCGTATAGAAAGCGTGATCAATGTCACTTCCAGATTTTTCAATGAGAAGGCCGGTTACGGTCATAATGTTTTTTTTAGGAATAACTCTTTTTGGCCTTATATCCTGGACAAGGCTGCAGCAGGAACTATATCCTCCCATCGTATACCCCCAGTTAAGTGTGGTTACATTTTATAAAGATGCCGCCCCCGAAGAAATGGAGATACTTGTAACAAAGCCCGTTGAAGAGGCTGTTGGCACAGTAAGCGGAGTCCGCAGGATAAGTTCTATATCAAAAGAAGAGACCTCGCTTGTTGTAGCGGAGTTCAACTGGGGCACCAATATGGATTTCGCGGCATTAGGGGTGCGCGAGAAGATAGACCTGATAAAGGAAAGCCTGCCCCGGGGTTCAGAAGACCCTATTGTAATGAAATTTAACCCCTTTGAAATGCCTCTTATGGTTTTAAATATCACTTCCGATCATATCAACCCTGCCGAACTGCGCCAGATAACTGACAAGATAATAAAAAATGAAATAGAAAAGGCGGACGGAGTGGCGGCAGCGAATATAACAGGAGGCCGAATACCCGAGATTCTTATTGAGATAGACCAGGATAAGCTTATGTCAAAAGGCCTCGCGTTAAACAAGGTGGTAGAATTTGTAAGCAAGGCAAATTTAAATTATCCGGCGGGTACCATAGAAGAGAGTTTTTATGAATATCTTATAAGGACAATAGGGGAGTTCCAGGTCGTTGATGAAATCTCAAATGTGGTGGTAGGCCTTGATGAGAGGGGGAAAAAAAGCGAGTTTACAGATTTTGACCCTTATGCCCAATCAGAGGCTGATAGTAAAAAGATCCCCCATACCCGGCTTATATTCCTTAAAGAAATAGCCGCTGTAAAAGAAGCTCTTAAGGAAAAGACATCGATTTCAAGATTTAAAAACCAGGATAATATATCATTGTCAGTACAGAAACAAGCGGATTCAAATACGCTGCAGGTCGCTAATAATGTCAAAGATATAATATCGCGGCTTAAAAACGTGATTCCGAAAGATATTAGTATTAATATAGTTGCCGATCAATCATTGGCAATAAGCACCAACATAAGAGGAGTCAGGGATGCCGCTCTCCAGGGAGGATTTCTTGCGTTTTTGGTGCTTTTATTTTTCTTAAGGAATGTAAAAAGCGCTTTAATAGTAGCGCTTAATATACCGGTTTCAATGATGGTGGTATTCGCGCTTATGTTTCTAAGCGGAACCACGATAAATATGATATCTTTAGGCGGCCTGGCCCTCGGCGTGGGTATGCTTGTTGATAATGGTATTGTTGTTATTGAAAATATATACAGGCACCGGCAGGAAGAGAAAAGGCCTATAAGAGAGGCAAGTATATACGGCGCCTCAGAGGTAAGCGGCGCTATAGCAGGATCAACCCTTACTACTATAGCGGTATTTTTGCCAATGATATTTGTAATAGGTATTGCCGGGCAGATATGCAAAGACCTGGCCTTTACGGTAACTTTTTCACTTCTAGGATCTCTCGTTGCCGCGCTTACGCTTATACCTATATTGAGCGCGCGCGTAAAAAATATACCGACAGTGGTTGTTGATGAAGAGCGAGGCATTGCCGGAATCCTGCTCGGCTCTTTGCAGGGATTCACGCAAAAGGTGCTTGTTTTTTTCATAAACCATAAGCGGGTATGCTTAACCGTGGTGCTCATTATATTTTTAGGTTCGTGTTTTTTACTGCCCTTTTTAGACACCGAGCTTCTGCCCAGGGTTGATCAGGGCCAGTTTACAATAAAATTGGACCTTCCTCCCGGCACAAGATTGGATTTTACAGATACTGTTGTAAAGAGGATAGAATCATATCTCTTCGCTATACCTGAAGTTGATAGCGTTACGGTGAATATAGGTTCAACAAAGGAGAAAAAAGGGACAGCCCTTTTAGAGACAATGGGTTCGCATCAGGCTCAGATAATAGTAAATTTAAGGCCAAAGTCAGGTTTTCAAAAAACAGGCCCGGAATACAGGTTATTGTCCACATCAGATGTACTGCAGAAGATTAAAGGCCAGATAGGCCCGCAGGAACTCTCAGGCGCGTCAATTGAATATATATTACAGGAGTCAGTGTTCCAGTCAGCTTTTCAGGCAGGGGCGCCTGTTGTAATTGAAATAAAAGGCAGAGAGTTAAGCGTATTGCGTAGCATGACCGCGGAGGTGGAAGAGGGGTTAAGGAAAATACCCGGCATCTATAGTGTAAGGAATACCCTTGTAGCGCCTGCGCCTGAGATCAAGGTAAGCGTGTTTAAGGATAAGGCATCCACCTACAACCTGAGTACAAGTGATATAGCGCTTACAGCTCAGACAGCGATAAAAGGTTATATTGCCACAAAATTTAAAAAAGAAGGCGAAGAGATAGATATAAGAGTTCAGCTTAAAGAGGCAGATAGAGA
Organism: uncultured Planctomycetia bacterium; assembly: GCA_964493115.1. GTDB lineage: Bacteria > Omnitrophota > Gorgyraeia > JABMRG01 > JABMRG01 > CAZBNF01. Next base: position 19,075 of record CAZBNF010000009.1, read on the forward strand.
TAATATGGCAAAGGTAAGGCAATTGCAGCTTAACTCACCTTTGGGCATAGATGTGCCCCTTTCAGAGCTGGCATACTTAAGCATAGGCAGGGGCCCCAGTGAAATAAAGCGCCAGGACCAGGAGAGAATGGTCGCGGTGAGCGCTTCTATATTTCAAAGGTCATTTAAAGAGGTAGCGGATGCAGTCACAGGCATGCTTTCAAAGATTAAAATGTCATCGGCATATTCAGCCCAGCTTACAGGTGAACGCGAACAGATACAGGAGTCATTTAAAAGCCTGCAGATGGCTCTTATCCTGTCTATATTGCTCGTATATATGATTATGGCGTCACAGTTTGAGAGTCTTTGGCAGCCATTAGTGATATTATTTACAATACCACTTTCCATAATAGGCGTTGCCATAATTCTTTTATTTACCGGTACACCGCTAAGCGTTATGGTTATATTAGGTGTTATTGTCTTAGGCGGCGTTGTTGTAAATAATGGTATTGTACTTATCGATTATACCAATATATTGCGCGAACAAGGCATGAGCGCGTATGATGCTGTAATTACCTCAAGCAGAAGACGCCTGAGACCCATTATAATGACAGCATTAACTACCATATTAGGGCTTGTCCCGCTTGCCTTTGCGTTAAATGAGGGCGCTGAGTTGCAGCAGCCAATGGCAATAGCTGTTATAGGCGGATTGGCTGTCTCCACATTTTTGTCGCTTATTGTTATACCCACCATATATCTTGGCCTTGATAGTATAATCGTTTCTATGCAAAAGAAAAAGGATAAGCCTGAAGAAAGCGGCGGGCAAGCGCCGGATAAAGGGCCGAAACCACCTGTGCCGGATGCAGGACCGGACATTGTTTGTCATTCTGAGCCAGAGCCTGGGCAAAGTGAAGGGGACGAGCCAAGCCTGCCTATGCGGCCAGGCCTGCCTGCCGGCAGGCAGGAATCTAAACCCGAAGAACCCAAAGAGCAACCAAAAATCCAGTATGAAGACGACATAGTCCAAGAGCAGGTACCAGAGAAAAAAGTAATAAAAGAGGATGAAATCACGCCCCCTATTATATTGCCGTATGAACCGGAGCCTCCTGTCATTCTGAGCCCAGAGGGCGAAGAATCTAAGAGACTAGATCCTTCTCCGCCTCAGCCGCAGGCTGATACGCCTTCGGCATATACGGCGGATCAGGATGACAAAGAATTGCAGCCTCAGGATGACAAAGGCAAGCCGCAAGCCAGCTTTTCAGAAAGGCAAAAAGAGCTGATAGAGCATCTCAAGCAAAACAAACAAATTACTCGTAAAGAGTATTCAGATAAATTCAACATATCTGTCCCGACAGCGGCGCGTGACCTAAGAAATCTTTTAAAATCCGGCATTATTATCGCTAAAGGGCCTGCCGCGGTGGGTAGGTATTACGTGTTAGATGATAAGTTTAGCGTATAGCGCAAACGCTCTACGCTCTAAAAAATGAGAAGCATATCAGATGGGGTTACCAAGTCTTTCAGTAAAAAGGCCTATTACAGTGGCCATGATATTCTTAGGCA
>CAZBNF010000009.1:20713-23793 GCA_964493115.1 uncultured Planctomycetia bacterium
TACCAAGTCTTTCAGTAAAAAGGCCTATTACAGTGGCCATGATATTCTTAGGCATAATTATTGTCGGCCTTATATCATTAACACGCCTTCCTATAGAACTTCTTCCTAATTTCAGTTTCGGGGATATCTCAATTTTTATAAACATCAGAGGCGGTATACCGCCTGAAGAGGTTGAGGAGCTTGTCACAAAGCCGATTGAAGAGGCTATAGGTTCTGTCTCCCATCTGCGTAGCCTTATATCTATTTCAGAAGAGGCCCGTTCGCGAGTCGTGATGCGTTTTGAGCCGGGTATAAACATGAACTATGCTCTTCTTGAGGTCAGGGAAAAGTTTTCAAGGATAAGGTCAAAACTCCCACCTCAGATTGAAAAGCCTGTCATTGCAAAATTTGAACAGCAGGACAAGCCTATAATGATAGTAGCTGTCACAGGCCTTGGCTATACGCCCGAGATGCTGCGAAAGATCGTAGACAACACTATAAAGGACAAGATATTAAGGGTAGACGGTGTTGCCAATGTAGATGTAGGCGGAGGCCGTGAGCGCAAGATACTTGTTGAAGTGGATCAGAGAAAGCTTCAGGCACATAACCTGCCGCTAGGAAAAGTAATAAACGCTTTAAATACGAACAATGTCGATTTATTATTGGGTACTTATGATAAAAGAAGGGACAAGCATCTCATACGCGTTACAGGTGGATTTAAATCAATAGCGGACATAGAGAACATAGGAGTCTTTGCCACGCCCAGCAGGTCTATTATTAAAGTAAAAGACGTTGCCGAAGTAAAGGATTCATATCTTGAAGCGCAAAGTTATGCGCGTGTTAATATATTACCCGTAGTCTCACTTTACATACAAAAAGAAAGCGAGGCAAATACAGTTGAGGTTTCGGACGGCATAAGAAAGTCATTGGATGAACTTAAGTCATCAGGCGCGTTGGATAAAAAAATACGCCTTATAGAAACCTATAACCAGGCAACAAGCATAAGGCAGGCAATAGATGGTGTTAAAAAGACCCTTCTGTGGGGGGCGTTGTTCGCCATTTTGGTTTTATGGCTTTTTTTAAGGGACATACGCTCCACATTTATCATAGCGGTATCAATCCCCATATCTGTTATAGGCACGTTTATGTGCATGTACTTTTTCAATATAACATTAAATATAATGACATTAAGCGGCCTGGCCATTGGCGTAGGCATGCTTGTGGACAGCTCTGTCGTTGTGCTGGAAAACATACACAGGCTGAAAGAAAAAGGCCTTAATATAATAAAAGCTGTTATAGAAGGTACGCAAGAGATGATACTTGCTATTACGTCGGGCACCATAACCACTATCGTGGTATTTTTACCCATTATATTTATAAGCAAGGATATCAGGATACTCTATATGGGCCTTGCGCTTACAGTGGCATTTTCTCTTATCGCCTCCTTATTTGTCGCGCTTTCTTTGGTTCCCATGCTTTCAGCGTATTTGCCCGATATGAACTGGCGCGGGATATTTAAAGTTGAAGATAAGAAGAATTTAGATATTGAAGTAAGGGTTTTGCGAAGGAGAAAGCCCTTTATAGAAAAAATAAGAAAATACTACAGGCACCTTTTAGTAAGGGGCCTGCGCAGCAGGTATCTGGTGGCTTTTGTTACATTAGTTCTATTCTGCGGGGCATTATATGTACTTGTATTTCGCATTGAAAAAGAATTTGTAGGGACTGCCGATCAGCAGGATTTTACCATATTTATAGAACTTCCTACAGGGGCTAAGCTTGATATATCAGACCAGGCTGTTTCAGGCATTGAGAAGATATTAGAGACTGTACCGGAGGTGAAGCAGTTTTCATCAAGGATAGAGAAGTGGTCTTCCAAGGTATATGTAAAACTTGTGCCATTAGACCAGCGAACGCGAGCAACCAAAGAGGTTATAGAAGACTTAAGGGCAAGGGTTGAGGATGTGGAGAGAAAATTCCGCGAGGCATTCATATATTTTGAAGAAGCTGAAGAAGCGGAGACCAATGAAATTATAATTGATATATTTGGTTATGATTATAATACACTTAATGAAATCGCTATTTCCATGCTTACAAGGATGCAGGCAATACCTGGCCTTATTGACCTTAAGATAAGATGGAGAAAAGGCAGGCCTGAGTGGAATCTAAAGGTTGACAGAAAAAAGGCCGCCTTATACGGCCTGACAGTTGACGATATAGCTAATAACGTGCATGCCCAGATGAGGGGCCTGCGGGCGACTCTTTACCATACCCAGGCAAAAGAGGTGGAGGTAATAGCCAGATTACAGGAAAAAGACAGGCGTACTCTTGATCAACTACGAAAGCTAACTATGGTAACGCCTGAAGGTACCAGTGTATACCTTGAGCAGGTTGTAGACTTTGAGCCCGGCATAGGCCCGAGCAAGATCTGGAGAAAGAATAAGGCGCGCATGATACAGATAAGCGCGAATCGCGGTAAATACGCCTTTGGTACGGCAGCTGATAAGATACAGGGGGTGTTAAAAGGCCTGAAGCTGCCTAAGGATTATTATTATAATCTGGGTGAAAACTACTGGCGTATGATAAGGAACCAGCAGGAGTTTATGGCCGTCTGGCCCCCAGGCATATTGTGGATAGTAATTATATTAATATATTTAGTACTCGCAGCCCTGTTTGAGTCATATACACAGCCCTTTATAATTATGACAACAGTCCCTCTTGCAGCCATAGGGGTTGCCGCGGCATTGTGGTGGACAAAAAAGACTATCAACATAAGCGTTCTTATGGGCGGCATTATGTTAGGCGGTATTGTTGTAAACAATGCTATCATATTAATAGATTATACCAACCGGTTAGTTCAGGAAGGTTTTCGTCAGAAAAGGGCCATAGTAACAGCAAGCATAAGGCGTTTAAGGCCTATTATGATGACAACATGTACCACGCTTTTAGGCCTACTCCCCATGGCAGCTGATACAACAGAGCAGGCCAGTCTCTGGAGCCCGTTAGCCATTACAGTTATGGGCGGCCTTTTAAGCTCAACCATATTAACCCTCTTTATTGTGCCCGGCACTTATATTATTTTCCAGGATATCCGCCAAAGGTTT
>CAZBNF010000010.1:0-2333 GCA_964493115.1 uncultured Planctomycetia bacterium
GCATTTGCGCATATACAATTTCTGTCTTTAGGAAGTTTTGGTATGATGCCCTTTAATATAGTTTTTGCATTTTCTACATTTTTGAGCAGGTTCTGTATTATCATATCAATGCTTACGCCCTCTGATTCATGCCAACAGTCATAATCCGTGACCATTGCCATTGTAGCATAACATATCTCAGCTTCCCTGGCACATTTCGCTTCAGGCATATTTGTCATTCCTATGATATCCATGCCCCAGCTTCTATAAAGATTTGATTCCGCCCTGGTTGAAAACGCGGGGCCTTCCATATTAAGATAAGTCCCTGTCATTTTCACAGGAAGCCCCAACAACTTTGCCTCTTCATAAAGCAATTTACCAAGGATGGGGCATGTGGGTTCCGCAAACGCTATATGGGCTGATATTCCATTACCAAAAAATGTGGCTTTTCTTGGCTGGCTTGTCCTGTCCACGTATTGGTCAGGTATCACTATATCCAATGGCTTTATATCTTCTTTTAAACTACCCACGGCAGATACAGATACTATTATATCAACACCGAGTTTTTTCATCCCGTATATATTAGCGGGGTTGTTTAACTCGCACGGAAGCAGGCGGTGCCCTCTGCCATGTCGAGGCAGAAATACTATATCCATTGCTGAAAGATTAGCGCATAGAAATTCGTCTGATGGGCTTCCAAATGGCGTATCTATCTTAACCCATTGGGAATTTTTAAGGCCTTCCATATGGTATAGCCCGCTGCCGCCTATTATTCCCAGTTTTGGCATCTCTTAATCTCCGGTTATTTTACACATCCGCAAGCACCTTGATTTAAATTAGCGCCGCATGCCTGGCATAGGCCTTTGCAATCAGCTTTGCATAACTGCCTTATAGGATATGCTAATATTATAGCGTCTTTTACATCATCGGTTAAGTCTATGAAATGTTCATTGCTTAACTTGTAAACAAAATCCTCTTCTTGCTCAAAGATGCTATCAAACTGCTCAAGACATTTGCCGCAAGCCATGTTTTCTTTTGTCTTTATAGAAATCTTGGCATATACTATATCTTTTTCTTTTTCCAGGCGCACTTTAACCTTTATGCCCGACGGGTAAGGTATCTGCGATGCCTCCAAGCCCAGGGCGCTTGGATCAAGTTCCCGCTCAACGTCCAAACCCTGTTTCAATATCTCATTTACACAAATCTTCATCATCTCTTCTTTTTTATTATTTCTGCTGTTTCCTTGGCAATCATCAATTCCTCATTCGTGGGGATAACAAGCAGTTTTGCCCGAAATCTCCTAAGAAAACCACTCATCTCTTTTGAAATCCTTCTCTTGATAATATCGCTGTTTTCGCCAATGCCTCCTGTAAGCACCACCGCATCCAGGGAATCCATAGAAGCAGCATAAGCACCTATATATTTTCTTATGCGATAAATAAATATATCCAATGCAAGTTTTGCCCTTTTATTTCCAAGGCGCACCTGTTTTAAAATATCCCTCATATCATTACTGACGCCCGATAAACCGAGCATACCGCTTCTCTTGTTAAGCAGATCGTCGGCATCTTTTACACTTATTTTTTCTTTTTCCATAATATAAAGAACCGCGGCAGGATCTATATCGCCTGACCTTGTGCCCATAAGCAGGCCTTCTAAAGGCGTAAAACCCATGCTTGTATCTATGGATCTGCCCTTTTTGACAGCAGTTATGCTGCAGCCATTTCCAAGATGGCATGTTATAAGATTAAGGCGCGAAAGAGGTTTTTCCAGCAGCCTTGCTGCCTGTGATGCTACAAATTTATGGCTTGTGCCATGGAAACCGTATCTTCTTATCTTATATTTTTTGTAGAATTTATACGGTATACCATATATATAAGCGTAAGGGGGTATTGTCTGGTGAAAAGCAGTATCAAAAACAGCTACCTGAGGTATATTTTGAGCGAATTTTAAACACGCCTTTACGCTAAGAACGGCAGGCGGGTTGTGTAATGGCGCTAACTCATTAAACTTTTCAATGGACTTTATAACCTTTTTGTCCATAAGGGTGGGCTTTCTGAATACCTCTGCCCCATGGACAATGCGGTGGCCTATAGCTGAGATATCGCTCCAGGATCCTATAGCACCATATTCAGCAGATACCAATATATCAAATATATGTTTTATTGCCGCATGATGGTCATGCGCATTTATCTTTTTTGTGTAATTTTTATTCCCATCATTAGAATGAATAATGTTTGCCCTGTTTGAGCCTATGCGATCAACTATGCCTTTACACAAAGACCTGCTGTCTTGGGTATTAAACAACTGGTATTTTACACTTGATGATCCGCTATTTATAACAAGTATCTTCA
>CAZBNF010000010.1:2433-17098 GCA_964493115.1 uncultured Planctomycetia bacterium
TTAAACAACTGGTATTTTACACTTGATGATCCGCTATTTATAACAAGTATCTTCACCCCGTTAGAAACCTTTCTATAATTTTCCCCGCAAAATGTTTCTAACGGGGTTCATTTTTTTATGTGCGCGCATCGTAAAGAGGTAACACATACTATATCTATTATATCATCCGCCGAGCAGCCCCTTGAAAGATCGCTGCATGGGGCCATCACCCCGTGAAGTAACGGGCCCAGTGCGCGCGCCTTTGCAAGACGCTCTGTTAACTTATAGGCAATATTACCTGATTCCAGATCAGGAAATATCAGCACATTAGCCTTACCGCCTATTGGGCTATCAGGACATTTTCTCTTAGCTATATCCGGAACTAGCGCCGCGTCAGCCTGAAGCTCGCCATCGATTAAAAGCTCGGGATACTTTTCTCTTGCTATCTCGACTGCCCGGACCAATCTCTCGGTTGCATCTGTTTTACCGCTTCCTTTTGTGGAAAAACTTAAAACAGCTACTCTTGGAGTAGTATTAAATATATTCGTCATGAGCCTACTGGCGGACATGGCTATATTGGCAAGCTGCTTTGGAGACGGTTCAGGCACTATACCGCAATCAGCAAAAATCAGAACTCCACGCTCGCCAAATGCCTCGTCCTTAAGCACCATTATGAAAGAACTTGACATTGTTCTTATCTGCGGATTGATACCAATACACCAGAGAGCTGACCTTGCAACATCTCTGGTAGTATGAACAGCCCCTGCTACAAAACCATCCGCTCTTTTATGTCTTACAAGCATTGCCCCGAAATATACGGGCTTTTCCAATAACATAGACCTTATATCATCTTTGGACATTTCCTTGTTTTTGCGTATTTCATAAAGCTCGCTTGAAAAAGCATTCAGGTCGCTTGAAGCAGCAGGTTCAATAATGTCTATACCCTTTAGATTGAATCCTTTATCTTTAGAGATAGAGTCTATCCTGTCTCTGTCTCCTAATATCACAAGGTCTGCCAGCTGCTCACGGCTTATATAATCTGCTGCCTGAAGTGTCCTCTCGTCTTCGCCTTCAGGAAGGACTATCCTGCGTCTATCCTTTTTCGCTCTCTGTCTTAATTCCGAGATCACCCTTAACATTTTTCTCCTTTTACGATTTAAGTTTTTTAAAAAGCGCTTTTTCCACAAACTTGGGCACAAAACAACCTATATCAGCACCGAGCGATGCCGCCTCTTTTATGAGTTTTGATGACAGGTATGAATAAGCCTCGCTTGGCATAAGAAATATCGTCTCTACATCTCTGCTTAAACGCCTATTTGTAAGCGCCATTTGAAATTCGTACTCAAAATCAGATATCATCCTTAAGCCCCTTATAATAACATAGGAATTCTTGCTCTTGACATAATTCACAGAAAGCCCTTTGAAGCTATCCACCTGGACACCATCCAGTTTTTGGGTTGCCAGCCTTACCAAGTCTACCCTCTCCTTAATCGTGAACAGGCACTCTTTCGCGTTGTTGTCAGCAACAGCCACTATAACTTTCTTAAATATCTTAGAGGCACGCTTAATAAGATCTATATGCCCATGCGTAATCGGGTCAAAACTTCCGAGATATACAGCTATTTTAGTCATATTTTTCTTTCCCCTTATATATACTTATTGTAGTGTCTCCATAGTTTAACTGACGGGATAACGCAAGGCGCTCGGTATCCTCAGGAACAATATCTTTTTTAAAATGCTCTACAACGACCAAGCCTGAATGGCAGAGTATATCATATATACTAATATACTTCAAGCATTTTCTTATCCGGTTCCTGTGATACGATTCATGCTCTCTACTCTTATAATAAGGCGGGTCTATAAAAATAACATCGAATTTCTTGCCCTCTTGGCATAATAACCTTATGCTCGCATAGGCATCTTTAGTGATTATTCTTATACTTACCGTTAGGCTCTCGGGGGATAGTTTTGTTATATTATCATATATTACATCTGTGCACATTTTGGAGTTATCCACAAAAACAATCTCTTTAGCAGACCTGCTTAATGCCTCTATTCCTAAAGCCCCGCTTCCTGCAAAAAGATCTAGCGTATGCGCTCCATTAATCCGCGTATTTAGGACATTGAACAGGGATTCTTTTACATTATCCCTTGTAGGCCTTATGCCTTTGGGCATCGATATCTGTCTGCCCTTATATATTCCCGCGATTACTCTCATATCAACCTGTTAGGCTTAGGTGGAATCTGTCTTTAAAGTTTTCCATAAGCTGATTTTTTAATTTTTCATACCGCAAATCATTTAAAGCAGGGTCTTCCGCTATAAGATCGAATGCCTCTTTGCGGGCCTCCTCTAATATGTCAATGTCAGATATCACATTCCCAAGCGCGAGTATTGGCGCGCCATGTTGTTCTTTGCCAAAAAGTTCACCCGGCCCTCTTATATTAAGGTCTTCCTGCGCGATCTCAAAGCCATCCTCAATCCTTGATATTGCTTCAAGCCTCTGCCGGGCATCTTCTGTATTCGCGTCTGAGACAAGTATGCAGGAAGAAGCATCTTTACCTCTTCCTATCCTTCCTCTCAGCTGATGCAGCTGGCTTAAGCCAAAACGGTGGGCGTTTTCTATGACCATAACCGAGGCATTTGGTACATTTATGCCTACTTCAATGATTGTGGTCGCTATGAGAAGGTCTATTTTTTTATTTTTAAAATCAGACATTATATTCTTCTTCCTCCCTTCATCAAGTCTGCCATGTATAAGCCCTAATCTAAAATCTTTAAATACTGTACTGCTTAATCTCTCATACATGCAAACAGCCCCTTCAGACTTAAGAGACGCTGATTCATCTATCACAGGGTACACTATATATGCCTGCCTGCCGATTGCGAGATGCTCTTTTACGAAATCATAGACTTTATCTATCTGAGAATTATCCACCCACATTGTCTTTACATCCCTTTTACCCTGAGGCAGTTCATCTATTACGGATATATCCATGTCGCCATAAAGAGTCATAGCCATTGTCCTTGGAATAGGGGTTGCTGTCATTACAAGCATATCGGGATTTTTATTTTTCGTCTTTAATGCCGCTCTTTGTTCAACGCCGAATTTATGCTGTTCATCAACAACAACCACACCCAAATCCTTGAACGTTACCCCCTTTTGTATAAGGGCATGCGTGCCAATAATTATATCGGCTTCACCTGTCCTTATATGCTCTAAGACATTATCCCTTTCCTGTTTTTTCATGTCATTAATGAGCAGAACCACGCGTATCCCGAGTGAGGCAAACATCCTGCTTAATGTTATATAATGCTGGCTTGCCAATATCTCGGTGGGAACCATAATAGAGCCCTGATGTCCGCTTACGCATGCAAGAAAAAGGGCATAAGCGGAAACAACGGTTTTACCTGAGCCGACTTCACCCTGAACCAGGCGATGCATAGGCTTAGGGCTCTGCATATCCCTTTTTATATCTTCCATCACCCGCTTCTGGGCCTTTGTAACCTCGAAAGCAAGAAGGTTAAAAAATTCCTTTTCTTTTGATGGGTCTATCTCATGCAATACAGCCGAAGGCGCGCTTTTAATCTTTTGTCTTCTTAGCGCGAGGGCTAGCTGCAGAATGAAAAATTCATCAAATACAACCCTTCTTCTTGCTGCCTGCCTTTGGCCTTCATCCGTAGGAAAATGTATGTTGTTTATTGCCGATTTTATATCAAGCAGTTTATGCCGCGCACGCATACCGGCAGGGAGCATATCATCCATCTGCGAAGAATATTGCTCAATGCTGTTTTTGATTATTCTCCTTAATGCCCTTTGATTCACCCCTGAGGCTAAAGGGTATATCGGCACAATGCGGCCTGTATGTATAGGCTCTTCCTGGGCCTGTGAATCCCTTATTATCTCATATTCAGGGTGTATGACCTGAAGTTTCGTTGTTTTCCGCACGCGCCCATAAAGTATAATAGTATCGTTGGGCTGAAAATATTGTTTCATATAGGGCTGGCGAAACCACAGGCAGTATAGATTCGCGGTGCCATCTGAAACAACGAGCTGAAAAATAGTAATGCCTTTCTTTGTTCTGAAGACACTTGAAGACATAACCCTTGCTCTAACTGTTTGGGCAGTATCGGGTATAAGCTCTGAAATCGGTCGTATATTACTCCTGTCTTCATATCTTCTTGGAAAATATAAGAGCGCATCCTTTGCGGTGTTTATACCTATGCGCTTTAAGAGCTTGAGCCTGTCAGGACCGACTCCCTTTATATAGCGCGCTGATATATTAGCTAAGTCTGTATGCATGGGTTTTTAATATTTCAATAATGTGTAAGGTCACCACATAAAAAACTTGCTATTCAAGTTAATCGTCTATCTTTTTTAACCAACAGCGAATCAGGATAAATTCGCTTGCCTTAGTATGAACAGTATGATATTATATCACAAAATTACAATAATTCTCAAGGAGGTAGATTCAAGATGGCAAAAGTATGTTCAATATGCGGCAAAGGGCCAAGTACCGGAAGAACAATAACGCGCCGCGGTATGGCAAAAAGAAAAGGCGGAATAGGGCGTAAGATAGTAAGAACCAACAAACGTCGCTTTCTACCTAATCTACAAAGAGTAAAAGCTGTTGTAGGAAAAACCAGAAAAACTATAGTTGTATGCGTAGCATGCCTAAGGTCCGGCAAGGTAAAAAAAGCTGTTTAATCCGCGTTCTTCGCGCTCTCCGCGATAAGCTGTAAAAAGTTTTTTACCTCGTTTGTGGAATTGACATAATATTGCGCAAGCGAGGTTTTCCGTTCTCCCCTGACAAATACTGTAATGCCTTTTCCCTTTAACACCTTGAATGCGGTCTCATCTGTCCTGTCATCGCCAATATATATGGGCAATATTTTTTCGCCCTTTGCGCTAAATCGCCTTAACATATACAGACAATACATACCCTTATCCCATTTTATATTGGGTTCTAATTCAAGCACTTTTTTGTTTTTCATAACAATCATTTCGCCTGAAACTACATAAGACTTTGAAACCCGGTAAAATATTCTCTTTAGTTCTTTTAAATGCCTTTTTTTAACCCTCCGGTAGTGAAGTGATAAAATAATACCCTTATCCTCAATATCAAGAGTTTTAAGAGGCATAATATTCATTAAGTCTTTTATTAATACCCTCTTTGCCTGTTTTATAAATACCTTGAGTTTTTTTAATACCGCAACAGGCCCGACAGAACCCGAACCTTCTATCTCAAGGCCATGACAGCCGGCATAGTATATGCCTTTTATGCCAACAAGTTTTTTTACATGGCTTAAAACGCGCCCGCTTACAACAAAAACCGATATGCGCCTATTTTTTATTAGACGCCTTAACGCCCGGCGCGTATTATACGGCATAAGGGCCAGTTCAGGCCGCTTAGAGATAGGCGCCAGGGTCCCATCATAGTCTAAAAAAATCAATAGCTTGTCTGCTTTTGAAATTCGGGAAATTATGTCTTTATGATTTAGGGATAAAGATTTCAATTTATCTTACTTGGCTTTAGGTTGGACGATCGGGGGATTGCTTTGTATTTTACCGAATTCAGATACAATATCTCCTGCCCATTTGTATATATTTTTTTCTGCTACCATTTCGCGAAGTGCCAGCATCCTGCGCTTTCTTTCATCGGCAGGCATCTCCAGGGCATATTTGATATTTTCCGCAAAGGCATCTATATCAAAAGGGTTAAATGATATAGCGTCGGCTAATTCTCTTATAGCACCGGTAAACTGGCTTAGGAGAAGTACCCCATCCCCATCTATCCTAGATGATATATATTCCTTTGCGACGATATTCATGCCATCATGCAGAGAACTTACAACACATACGTTTGCAAGTTTATAAAACGCTATTATCTCGTCAAAAACAAGGTGGCGCCTTACCATGATGACAGGGGCCCAATCTTCAGTCGCGTGTTTCCAATTAACATGTTCTACAATAGCATTTATCTGGTCGTTTAAATCTTTGTATGCCTGAAGGTGTATCCTGCTTAAATCGCCCACCTGTATAAAGGCGAATCTACCCTTATACGAAGGGTATTTATCAAGAAATCTGTCTACTGCCTTAATGCGCTCGATAATGCCTTTTGTGTAATCTATACGGTCTAAGCCGAACATTATATACTCTATGCCGCCCAAATTGTATTCTTCTATAAGCGGTTTAGTGTGTTTCTTTATATCGGAGGTTTCGGATTTTTTAGATATCGCGTTAAAATCAACGCTTATAGGAAATGCCCTTACAAGGGTCTCGTGGCCGTTATGAATAATAGAATAGCGTTCACGGTCTATCCTTGCCTCAAGCGTCTTATCGACGGTATCAAAAAAGTTTTCACAATGGTATCGTATGTGAAATCCTAAAAGATCATTTGCGAGAAGGCCTTCTAATATATCCCTCTGCTTGGGGCATATCCGGAATACCTCTGAATTAGGCCACGGTATATGCCAAAAATGCGATACTGCAAGATCGGGCTTTTTTTTCTTAAGCATCTGAGGAAGAAGCGTAAGATGGTAATCCTGCACCCAGACAAGGGCCTTTTTATCACCAACTTCTTCCAGCACCGCGTCAGCAAATTTCTTATTTACATTAAAATATACCTGCCATTCATCTTCATCAAACTCGGGCCTTGTATACGCGATATGGCACAGGGGCCACAGGCCTTTATTGGAAAACCCATAATAGTAACCGACCTCTTCTTCCTTGCTTAGCCATATTCTTCTTAATGTATATGAAGGGTTATCGGGCGGAACCATAATACGATTTTTCTCATCTACTGTCTTCTTATCCCCTGTTCCTGAACCATAGGCAACCCATGTGCCTCCACATGCCTTCATGACAGGATCAAGCGCTGTAACAGCCCCTCCTGTAGGCCGGCTGCAATCAACCTTGCCATCACGCAATCTGTGCACATAGGGCTCACGGTTAGAGACAATGACCAGCATCCTGTCTCCAAGAGTCTGTTTTACCGCGTCTTGCAGATTTTTCTTTGTATATGCCATGGTTTTCCCTCTTATTAAAGATTCCCTGAGGGTACAGTAATCCCTGCCTGCCGGCAGGCAGGCCTGCCTGCCGGCAGGCAGGCCGTTTCAAGTCTGGGACAGTTACCCGATTGAAAATCAGAACGTCTGTAGGTAGTGCAGACATGCAGGTCTTTTAATTGTAGTTTTATGGAAGAAATACCTTTATATGTATCTAATTCGCACGAATAGGCAATGTCTATCTTCTGATTTAAAGGGTCACTTGGCATGAGGTCTGCCATGTTAAATCCTATTGCCTCTGCCGTTACCTTTCCATCAGTAACCCACATTTTTACTGTTGAGCGCCTTAACACCTGCGGGATATTGCGAATTTTTAAATTGCGTGAAACAAACACAGGCCTTGGATTACCAATACCGAAAGGGCTTAATCCTTCAAGTTCCTTAAGAAGCTTATGGCTTAAGGCTGATATAGGTATCTCGGCATCTATGTTTACGCATGGAATAAGATCCTGAGGCAGTATTCTCTTGTTAGCTATATCATTTATCGTCTGCCTAAAATCATCAAGCCTGCTTTTTTCTATTGTAAGCCCCGCGGCATAACTGTGGCCCCCGTAATTCTTCAGATGCTGTGAACAACCACTTAAGGCATCGAAGAGATTGAAATTCCTGATAGAGCGGCATGAACCCCTTCCTTCGTTACCATCAATAGATATAATAACTGTCGGCCTGTAAAATCTATCCACCAGGCGCGAGGCAACTATACCGATTACACCCTTATGCCATGATTCATCCTCAAGCACAATAACCCTATGGTGTTTGAAATCTATATCCCTCTCCACCTTTGCCATTGCCTGCTTTAAAACAAGCTCCTCCATTTTCTGACGGTTTTTGTTCTCAGCGCAAAGTTTTTTTGCCAGCTCTTCTGCCTTATTCTTATCATCTGTAAGCAGAAGATCCAGCGAGGTCTGGGGGCTTCCAAGCCTTCCTGTAGCATTTATACGAGGGCCTAATATATAACCGACATAATAAGATGTAATATTCTTATCCTTTAGGCTGGCCTGTTCTATAAGGGCCTTTAAACCCTGTTTTTTTGTATGGGTAAGCTCGTTTAAACCGTTTTTGACTAATATCCTGTTTTCACCTATAAGAGGCACAACATCAGCTATTGTCCCCAGGCACACAAGATCAAGCTGTTGGTACAGCCAATCATCATCCTTGCCTAACAGCCCTGCCGCAAGCTTAAAGGCAATCCCAACGCCTGCCAAGTTTTTATCAGGATACGGGCACCCTTTTTGTAATGGGTTTAATATTATATCTGCGTCAGGAAGTTTCTCATCAGGGGTATGATGGTCTGTTATTATAGTATCGATACCTAATTCTCTCAGGCTCTTTATCTCTGGTATGGCAGTTATACCGCAATCAACGGTAATAAGAAGTTCTATGCCTTTTTTATGGATTAGGCTAACTGCCTTCTCATTTAAACCATAGCCATCATCTAATCGGTTAGGTATATGAGAAGCTACGTCAGCCCTCAGCCGCTTAAGGGTAAGGGTTAACAGAGCTGCTGCTGAAATCCCGTCAACATCATAGTCACCATACACTAGGATCTTTTCTTTTTTCTGTATAGCCTGTTTTATTCTTGAAACAGCATCTTTCATGCCTTTCATAAGCATGGGGTCATGCAGGTTTAGTAGGCTGGGATTTAAGAAAAAATCAGCTTCTTGAGGCGTTCTTATAGAACGATTAATAAAAATCTGTGCCATGACAGGCGAAATTGACAGCTCTTCTGTTAAAAGTCGTTGAACGAGCAAATCCTGCTGTCTTATATTCCACTTCTTTCTCACAACTTCACCTATCCCCGCCTGCCTGCCTATTGGCAGGCCTGCCTGCCGGTAGGCAGGTGCTATAAAACGGCTCAATGTGTATAGCTATATCTGTAATATATTTTAAATTTGCTTTTATAATCTCTTCAATCTTATGATTTAACTGGTGAGCTTTGCCTATCGGCATACCAGGTTCTACCATAATATGAAGGTCGATATGTATATCATCCATCCGGCCCCTTGTTCTTATCTTATGGCAGCCCTTAACCCCTTCAACGCTTAGAATAAGTTTTTTTATAAGGCCATCATCCATAACAGCTTTATCACAAAGAACATTCGATGATTCTTTCAATATTTCTATTCCGCTGCGTGCGATAAAAAATGCTATGAGTATTGAAACAATAGAATCCATAACCGGCAAACCCGCTCTTATGGCAATCATGGTGCATATGACCGATAGAGATACCAGTATATCGCTTCTTGTATGCTGCGCGTCTGCCGCTAATATATCGCTTGACAGCACCCGCGCCTGTTTTCTCTCATATAGATAAACGCCTGTATTTACAGTCATAGTAAAAAACATAACGACAAAACCCATAATAGTAATGTCAGGGACAACAGGATTAAAAAATCTTATAAACCCGCTTCTTATAATATTAAAAGATATTATAAAAAGAATAACCGCTATTATTATAGCTGCGAAAGTTTCATACTTCTTGTGGCCATAGGGGTGGTCTTTATCTTGCGGCCGCGAGGCAACCCATACGCCGATCAGGCCTATTAGATTTGAGGTGCCGTCCGCAAAAGAATGAAAACCGTCGGCGCTCATCGCCGTTGATTTTATGATGAAACCATATAATATTTTGGCAAAAGCGACAAACCAGTTTAGAAATAATATGACTAAGAGAATATTGCGTATTCTTATAAAACGTGTATGCATAATACGTAATCCGTAAATCATAATCAGCAAATAATTTTAAATTACTGATTACGGGTTACCGGTTATAAAATTACCTTCTCCTCTGCCAAAACAGTATCATCGGGCTTGCTATAAATATGGTTGAATATATACCCGATATAAAACCAACTATAAGGCAAAATGCAAAATTATTAAGCACAACGCCACCCCATAAAAACAAGGCGACTGCTGTAAAAAGGGTTGTAAGCGTTGTAAAGACTGTTCTGCCTAAGGTCTGATTTATACTTAAGTTGACAAGCTCTGAGAATTTTAATTTTCGCAGCAACCTTATGTTTTCCCTCACTCTGTCAAATATAACAACTGTATCGTTAATAGAATAACCAGCGACTGTCAGGATGGCCGCAACCACAGTAAGGTCAAACTCCCTTCCAGTAATAGCCATAGCGCCTATTACAATAACAACATCATGAAAAAGCGCTGTTACACCCGCTAATCCATATTCCCAGTGCTTGAATCTCAGGCCTACGTATATCAATATGCCTAAAAGCCCAAATATCAGGGCCTTTAGGGCGTTTTTCCTTAAAAGCCTGCCAACAGAAGGACCCACCTTTTCTATGCGCATAAACTCAAATTTGTTATCCTTTATCGAATCTTTTAAGGAATCTGTTATCGCAATATCAGTATCCCCTGTGGTACGGATAAGAACCTCATGACCCCCTGTAAGGCCTTGTATGGAAACACCTCCTATGCCTGCTTTAGAAACTACGCCTCTTACATGGCCTATATCAATCGGATTTTCAAACTTTAACTGTTGAAGGGTTCCGCCCGTAAAATCCACTCCGAAATTTCTGTCACCTCTTACCGCGAACGCGCTTATGCCCAATAAAATTAAGACTATTGATACGCCATAGCATATCTTCCTTTTTGCGACAAAGTTTATCCTGGTATCATGGATCCAGTTCATCATGTGGATTGTTTTAAACTTAGAAGAAAGGGACAGTATCTGAAATATGACACGCGTTACAACAAGCGCTGTAAATAAGCTGGCAAATATGCCTATCGTCAGGGTCATTGCAAATCCTCTGATAGGGCCTGTCCCGAACTGAAACAAAAGTACCGCGGCTATAAGGGTTGTAAGATTTGAGTCTATGATGGCGCTAAATGCCTTACCATATCCGGTTGATATAGCGCTTCTTACGGTCTTGCCTGCCTTGAGCTCTTCTTTTATTCTCTCATATATAAGGATATTGGCATCAACAGCCATGCCTAATGTAAGTATAAGGCCTGCTATACCGGGAAGGGTAAGCGTAAAATGAAAATAACCCATAACACCAAGTATGATCAGGAAATTTAAAAAAAGTGCTATTACTCCTATAAAACCTGCCAGCATATAATAAAAGATCATAAAAATACATACCAAAGACGCGCCTATTATTATTGCCTTTATGCCTGATTGTATTGAATCCCGGCCAAGCAGAGGGCCAACAGTTCTTTCCTCCTCTATAATAACAGGCGCAGGTAAGGCACCTGCACGAAGCACTATGGCAAGGTCATTGGCCTCTTCAGGGGTAAATCTTCCCTGTATAATGCCCTCACCACTTGGTATCCTTTCTTTTATGACAGGGGCTGATTTTATATTACCATCAAGTACAATAGCAAGCCTTTTGCCTACATTATCACCCGTTACACTCGCGAATTTTTTGGCGCCATCCCTGGTGAAGGCAATAGAGACAATCGGCTGGTTGAACGCGGACTGGTCAAAGTTTACAATAGCGTTTGTAAGGTCTGCTCCTATAACCTCGGCATGTTTTTCAACAAGCACATTTTCTTTATCTTCTGTCAAGAGAAGATCATAACCATCTGGTATATCTCCATCCAAGGCAGCCTTTATCTTTTCAGTATCAGATGATACAAGGCGGAACTCTAAAAGAGCAGTCCTTCCTATAAGCTCCAACGCCCTTTCTCTGTCAGTTACGCCGGGAAGCTGTATTACTATTTCATCTTTCCCCTGCCTTTGTATAGACACCTCTTTTACGCCAAACTGGTCTATTCTGTTTCTTATAATCTCCAGTGCTATTTCAGGGGCACCCTCAGCCTCTTTCGGGGAGAGTTTCGAAGTATCAACCTTAAGGACAAGATGCATACCACCCTGTAGGTCAAGGCCCAGATTTATCCTGCCCTCCCGTACTATGTTACCCGCTTTATCTTTCACATTCAATGGCGGCCATAGGCTCCATATGGACAGGCCTATAACTACGATAATCAACAATACCTTCCATCTTAAGTTCTTTTGCATACTAAATTACTCCTGTTTGTTTTGTATACAGACTATTATTCCACAGTCGTCAATCCTGCCTTCTTCTTTACGACTGATATTGCTGATTTCGATACCTCAATCTTTACATTATCATCCACCCTCAGGGAATAGGTCTTGTCTTTTATATTTACTATGGTACCGTGAATACCGCCCGATGTAACAACCTCATCATTCTTTTTAATCTCCGTAAGCATCTGCTTATGCTCTTTCTGCTTTTTCTGCTGGGGCCTTATAAGCAGAAAATAGAACACAACAAACATTAATATAAGCGGCATTAGGCTTACTAAGGGGTGCGGTGCTTCGGCGCCCTGAGCTTGTTGTGTTTGTCCCATTGCGTATGCTACTGATAGAAACATGTTATAACTCCTTCCTGAGTTAGTTCTAGCATCTAGATTCTAGATGCTATGTTATAGGCTGCAAAAAATTCTTTCTTAAATTCCAATAATCTGCCATCAGCTATTGATTGACGGATTTCGGACATTAGTTTAGCATAAAATGTCACATTATGCAATGACAATAGTCTTAATCCAAGTATTTCATTTATATTAAATAAATGATGTATATATGAGCGGGTATAATTAAGGCAGCAGGGGCATGTACACTCTTTATCAACAGGGGTGTAATCCATTTTATACCTGGCATTTTTTATATGCATCTTGCCGCAAGAGGTAAAGGCAAGGCCATTTCTGGCATTTCTGGTTGGTACGACACAATCAAATATGTCTATTCCTCTTTGGACTGATTCAAAGATATCCTCTACAGTGCCTACCCCCATGAGGTAATGCGTGCTTTCATCAGGTATAAGCCCAATAGTGATATCAAGAATTTCATACATAAGCTCTCGCGGCTCTCCGACACTTAAACCGCCTATCGCATATCCGTCAAAACCAATATCCGTAATCTGGCCTGCTGATTGTCTGCGCAGGTCAGGGTATGTGCCACCCTGTATGATACCGAATAGTTGACAACCTGCGATGTTTGTTTCTGAGAGAAATCTCTCTTTGCCCCTTTTTGCCCAATCAGTAGTAAGTTTAATAGATTTTTCAACATAATCACGCTGGCAGGGATAATGCACACATTCATCAAGTACCATCATAATGTCACTGCCAAGAAGCATCTGGAATTCAACTATGGATTCCGGAGTGACAAAATATTTTGCGCCATCTATATGTGATTGAAATTCAACGCCACCTGCTTTTATCTTACGTAATTGTGCAAGTGAAAATATCTGAAAACCTCCGCTGTCAGTAAGAATCGGGCCCTTCCAGTTTATGAAATTATGAAGCCCCTTTGCCTGTTTGATCGTATCAGGCCCGGGCCTTAATAAAAGATGGTATGCGTTTGAGAGCAATATCTGTGTACCTGATTCTTTTACCTCATCAGGCGTAAGCGTTTTTACCGCGCCTATTGTCCCTACAGGCATGAAATTGGGTGTTTCCACTTCTCCGTGGGCAGTAGCGAGCTTTCCCAGCCGCGCGCTGGTGTTCTTATCCTTTTTAATTAATGTAAACACTTATACTCATCCTGTCATTCTTAATAGGTAAAGGTAGAGGCAAAGGTGGAGGCAAAGGTGGAGGCAAAGGTGGAGGTAAAGGTGAAGGTAAAGGAAAGGCAAAATATGCTTTCTTTACCTATACCTATACCTTTACCTTTTTATCTCACACTATAAGCATCGCGTCTCCATAGCTGAAGAAACGGTACCTCTGCCTGATAGCCTCCTGATATGCTTTCATTATATTTTCTCTTCCCGCAAACGCGGATACCAGCATCATAAGGGTTGTCTTTGGAAGATGAAAATTAGTCAAAAGCCCATCTATAATCTTAAAATTAAAACCCGGATAGATGAAAAGGTCTGTCGATGACTCTGTATCGCGCTTAATCGCGGCGGATTCCAGGGCCCTGCAGACAGTAGTTCCTACTGCTATTATCTTTTTACCGTTTGCCTTAGCATTGCTTACCAGGCCCGCGGCTTTATCTGTGATCTCATAATATTCTTTATGCATACTGTGTTTGACGATATCCGCCTCCACTACCGGCTTAAAAGTTCCATAGCCTACATGTAAAGTCAGATAAGCCATATTGATATTTTTTTCTTTAATACAGCTTATAAGGCTTTCTGTGAAATGAAGCCCTGCCGTCGGGGCTGCTATGGCACCTGTATTTTTCGCGTATATTGTCTGATATCTCGATTCATCCCATTCTTCAGTACCCCTTCTTATATACGGCGGAAGAGGCACGCTGCCAATCTCATCCAACAGGCTATATAAGCTCCCGCTTACATTAAAACGCAATTGCGTATAATCATTTTCCCTGCCTACTACTTCTGCATTCAATCTTTTATCATCAAAAACTATCTTTGTCCCTGTTAAGAGTTTTTTAGACGGCTTAGCCAGCACGTTATAGATACTATCCCTTAGATTATGAGCTATCAATATCTCAATCTTACCCTCAAAACCCTCTCTTTTACCAATAAGGCGCGCCTTAAACACCTTTGTGTCGTTTAGGACCAGCAGGTCTTCCTGATTCAATAATCCCGGAAGGTCTTTAAATATAAAGTGCTCTATTTTACCTGTTTGCCTGTGCAAAAAGAGCAACCTTGATTCATCCCTTTTTTCGCACGG
>CAZBNF010000010.1:17198-21306 GCA_964493115.1 uncultured Planctomycetia bacterium
CTGTGCAAAAAGAGCAACCTTGATTCATCCCTTTTTTCGCACGGTCGCTGGGCAATAAGTTCACGCGGTAAGCTATAATCAAAATCTGCAAGTCTCATATTACGCTCTACCTATATTTATTTTAAAGTCACCATTTTCGCGCCAGGGTAATAATATAAAAGTATATCCTCAGCGGTCTTTTTCTTTTTTGCCATGGAAAATGCGCCCCACTGGCACATACCAACACCATGGCCCCAGCCTTTTCCTTTAAAATACACCCTACCGTCTTTTACCGCAACATCAAAATTAGTGCTCTTTAAAAGCAACGGCCCTATTAGACTGCGCAAATCTTTCGCTTTTATATTTTCTGAGAAATCACATCCCTGGATAATAACCTTATCCACCCTCCCGGATTGGTTTCTCCCGGAAATTTTAACAGAATACACCGAGTCAACCATATACCCTGCTGACCTTAGGCTTTCTTCTAACACGCCAAGTTCCATATCATAGCTCCATGAAAAATGTGGTGAATTTTTACAATATCTGCATTCCGATCCTGATAGAGGCGGCAGGTCCACTTTCCACAAATTGCTTGCCCTTTCTGTATGGCCGCCGCATGTGGAATGAAAAAAAGCAGGCACGGGCTTGTCTTTCCATAGAAGAACCTTGCCTCTAGTCTGGTCGACAGCCTGATTTGTCCTGTAACGCTCCGCGTAAACACCATTATATACCTGCGAACTAATATCAGAATAAAGATGGTAGTGCCTGTGGCTATTCTCATTAATCTGATAAAAGGCATATGTCCTTGAGGCAATTGCCTGTGCCTTTATTGCTTCTAAGGGCCATCTATGTGAAACCTCATGATACAATACGCCTTTAATATAATCCTCTAAGTTAACCATATTAACAGCGATAAGTTTTTGCCCTTTTGTCTTTACGACCCGCAATGTTCCTTTATAGAGCCTCTTGTTAAGATATATAGAGGGCTCTTTTGCGGGTATAATATCTATTGAATTTGTATTGAATTTTTTATTTCCAAAACTTATACCGCTGGCTACAGGCTCTATCTTTCTGTTAAAAAATGTATCTCCCTGATCCAACACCCTACCTGTATCCGAAGATATTATCTTATACCCTCCCCTTACGGATAGTTCTATGCTGTCTGCATTATTTACAACGGACACGCGTATCTTATCAGGGATCTCCAATGCGCAGGCTGTGGATATTCCAAGCGAGCTCACTATAAAAAATACTGTTATAAAATATAAATTTTTCATCTTTTTAGCTAATAGCGTCTTTCAAGCAGCCTGCCTGCCGGCAGGCCTGCCTGCCGGCAGGCAGGCAGGCATCATGCTCGAAAAACGCTATCGTTTTTTGATCCAATTTATACGGTTTGTGTTTTAAAAAGCCGCTCTCTTTCACTGTAAATACAGCCGCAATATTTCTGATGATATAAGCCCATGCCGCGCGAAGACTCGTGGGATTTCCTGAATCCGGGCCTGAAGTCTTCATAGATAAAAGGTGTTGAGTATTGAGCCTGCGCGTCTTTAGCGATTTGTTTTAATTTTTCATGATCCTGATACGGACTTATAAAGAGAGTGCTTGTAAAGCCATCGAAGCCGTTCTTGGCAGCGTATTCTGCTGTCGCTTCAAGGCGCAGGCTCCAGCATAAACTGCATCTAGAGTCTTTTTCATGAAAAGTAATCTTTCTAAAAAAATCCTCAAAATTAAAATCCTTATGAAAATGGATTCCTATATCCATAACGCGCGATAATTCCTCGCATGAGGCCTTTCTTTTTTCATATTCAGAAACCGGATGTATGTTGGGATTATAAAAAAAACATTCTACATGCTCGTATTTTTCTTTTAGCTTTTTGATGCTGTATACAGCGCAAGGAGCACAGCAGATATGCAACAATATCCTCATTTTTAAAACAATTCCTTATCTTGTCTTATATCTTTTTTCAGGTGCTTATAAGCTTTTTCAGTAGCCTCCCTGCCTCTCTGGGTGCGTTTCAAGAAACCTGCCTTAAGTAAAAATGGCTCAACCACATCTACAATGGTATCGGTTTCTTCATTAAGAGAAGCGGCGAGCGATTCGATACCCACAGGCCCGCCTTTATAATAATCTATTATCGCATTTAACACTTTACGGTCTATAAGATCAAGGCCTTCAGTATCTATACCTTGTGCCCTGAGCGCCTTATTTACGGTTTCTTCTTTTATGCTGCCATCTTCCTTGACCTGAGCATAATCTCTTACTCTGCGCAGCAATCTGTTGGCAACGCGGGGAGTTCCCCTTGAGCGCTTAGCAATTTCAAGCGAGGCTGTTTGCACAATATCGACATTTAAAATCTTAGCCGACCTTTGAACGATCTTAAAGAGATCCTGAGGCCCATAAAAATCCAAATGATGGAAAATACCGAATCTTCCCCTTAAGGGTGCTGTAAGAAGCCCTGATCGCGTGGTGGCCCCTATTATGGTAAAAGGTTTTAAGTTAAATTTGATTGTCTTTGCATAAGGGCCTTTATCAATTATGAAATCTATCTGAAAATTTTCCATAGCAGGATACAGAAATTCCTCGATAACTTTT
Source organism: uncultured Planctomycetia bacterium (assembly GCA_964493115.1). Classification (GTDB taxonomy): domain Bacteria; phylum Omnitrophota; class Gorgyraeia; order JABMRG01; family JABMRG01; genus CAZBNF01. The sequence continues at coordinate 19,771 of CAZBNF010000010.1, forward strand.
GAAAGCCTGTGAATCTCATCAATAAAGAGTATATCACCTGCCTCCAGATTTGTCAGTATGCCTATAAGATCCCCGGCCCTTTCTATTGCAGGGCCTGATGTAGCAGTTATCTTTGCGCCCATTTCATGAGCAATTATATGGGCCAATGTTGTCTTTCCAAGCCCAGGAGGCCCTGAAAGAAGGATGTGCTCAGCAGGCTCCTTGCGGCCTTTGGCAGCCTCTATTGCGACAAGAAGATTATCAACAACCTCTTGCTGGCCTATAAACTCTTTTATTACAGCAGGCCTTAATGATATATTAAGTATCTGGTCCTCTTCTGTCTCCTTACCCACTATCAGTTTTTCTCTTGCCTGTAAACCCTTTGCCTTTATATCTTCCATGGCTATTGCCCTCTCTGCCTATACACTTCGTTCAGCAGCTCTTCACTTGTCGATGCCTTTGGATTTCTCTCTATTGCCTTTTTTACCATTTCCTGCGCCTGGTGTTTTTTATACTGCAACTGCATCAGTATCTGTTCCGCTTCTTTTGCTATATCCTCACCTACGGGGATGCCTGCGGATTCCTTAAACCCATCTTGTATAAGGGCAAATTTTCCTATTTTATTCTGCAGTTTTGCTATAATCTCTTTTGCCCTTTGTTCGCCTATGCCAGGCAGGGATTTTAAGAATGCAAGGTCGGCCCTGTCTATAGCTCTTGCTATCTCGGATATAGGCCTATTTATCGCCCTTAGGGCTGCTTTAGGCCCTACCCCTGAGACAGTAATAAATCTCTCAAAAAATTCTCTTTCGACCTCATTAATAAATCCTATAAGAACCGGGAAGCTTTTTGAAGGCTCGCTGATATAATAATGGAATGTCACAATAGATACCTCGCTTCCACAAGGAATATCTGTCAATTCATTAAATACCGTAAGAGGTATAAATACTTCATAAATAAGCCCTCCTACATCTACCAGTATACTACCCTGATTCTTTTCGACTAATTTACCCCGTATGGCTGATATCATTTTTTTAGGAGATCCTTGTTTGAATGTTGTACATAGGTAAGGCATAAGGCAAGAGCATCCGTAACATCAAGCGGACGGGATATGTCTTTAAGATTTAACATCCTGTTTACAACGCGCTGAACCTGCAGTTTTGAGGCGTTTCCATTGCCTGTTATAGCACGCTTAGGCGTCTTTGCAGGATATTCTTTTATCGCTATGCCATTCCGGCTACAGCAACAAAGTACGGCCCCTCTGGCATGCCCCATTAATATAGCTGTCATACGATGTTTATAATGCGAATAAAGCTGTTCCACCACACATATATCAGGACGGTGAGTCTGCGCAATATCCTCTATCTGGGAATAGATATTTTTAAGCCTTGTCGAAAGCGTGTCTTTATGAGAAGTTCTTATAATGCCTGCCTCCAGCACAGACAGATCCTCCTGTTTTTTCTCTACCAGGCCATAACCTGTAATATCAAGGCCTGGATCTATGCCGAGTATTCGCATGTTGAGTTCATTGTTTGTTCCTGCCTACCGGCAGGCAGGGTT
>CAZBNF010000010.1:21406-23389 GCA_964493115.1 uncultured Planctomycetia bacterium
TCCATGTGATATGACCCTCTGCCTCCTGTAAGAGACTTCAGTTCGGTACCATATTTAAGCATCTCGGATAAGGGTATCTTGGCCTTAACAATCTCATTATGGCCTTTGGCCTCCATGCCCATTATCCTGCCCCGCTTTGAATTGATATCACCTGTAATAGAGCCCATAACATCCTCGGGAACAGTTATCTCAACATTCATAACAGGCTCTAATAGTATTGGGCTTGCGTCATGAATACCTTTTTTTAAGGCCATACTGCCGGCTATCTTAAATGCCATTTCAGAAGAATCGACAGTATGATACGACCCGTCATAGATAGTAACCCTTATGTCAACTAAAGGATATCCGGCGATAGCACCTTCTGCCATTGCCTGTATAACACCTTTTTCAACAGCAGGTATATACTGCCTTGGTACAGCACCTCCTACAACCTTATTCAAAAACTCGAAGTTCTCTCCCCTCTGAAGAGGCTCTATCTCAAGCCAGACATCCCCATATTGGCCGCGGCCGCCTGACTGTTTTTTATATTTTCCCTGAATCTGCACTTTTTTCTTTATGGTTTCTTTATATGCTACCTTTGGCATGCCAAGCTCTACATCAACCTTGAAATCATTTCTAAGCTTGTTTACCATTGCTGTTAAGTGCATATCGCCTAAGCCTGATATGATAAGCTCCTTTGTCTGTTGGTCTCTTGAATACTTAAAGGTAGGGTCTTCACTGCTTAATTTGGCGAGTGCGGTCATGATCTTTTCTTCATCATGACGTGATTTTGGCTTTACAGAAAGAGATATGGCAGGTTCCGGCAGGATAATAGGTTCAAATTTAAACTTAGCGGCATCAGAGGCGATTGTATCGCCCAAAGTTGTCTCTTTAAGTTTAGCAACAGCCGCTATATCTCCTGCTGAAACTTCAGCAACTGCTTTCTGTTCTTTTCCCTGAAGTATAAAAATCTGGCCTATCCTCTCCTTCAAACCTTTACTAACATTATAAAATGACGTATCGCTTTTTAATTCACCCGAAAAAACTCGAAATACTGTAAGCTGGCCTATAAAAGGATCTATCAAAGATCTGAATACAAAAGCAGCAAAATTACCTTGGGGATTAGGCTCTATCTTGACCTGTTCGTCCTTACCCTCTTCTTTTGCAAATACCGGTAAGGCCTCAACCGGAGAGGGCATTAAATCTTCTATGCAGGTAATAAGTTCTGATACGCCTATATCTTTGGACGCGGATCCGCATAGAACAGGGAATATCTTTGCATCGCAAACGCCCTTTCTTAAACCCTGTTTTATTTCCTCATCCGTAAGAGACTCTCCCGCAAGATATTTTTCAAGCAGCGCATCGTCTGCTTCAGCAACAGACTCAACCAACTGCTCTCTGCGTTTTGTCGCAAGCTCTTTATCAGCACCCTGAAGTTCATCTATTTGGGCCTTATCAAGAAGCGACACTGTCTTCTTAAAGGCCGCTTCTTTTCCTACAGGAAACTCTAATGGGACACAGTTTTTACCAAACACCTCATTTATTGAGTCCAATACCTTTTCGAAATCAGCATTTTCTTTATCCAATCTGTTTATAAATAGCATGCGCGGGAGCATTCTTTCCTTTAACATCTCCCATCCTTTTTCAGTACCTATTTCAACACCGCTTACACCGCACACAATGCACACGCCTGAATCAACAGCCCTTAAGGAAGATATGGCAGAGCCTGCGAAATCAGCATATCCTGGCGTATCTATAAGATATGAGACCTTACCATTACGCTGCATATGAAGAACCTTTGCCCTCATAGTGACCTTGCGCTCTATTTCATCATCATTATAATCACACATGCTAGTACCCTGGTCAACATTGCCATGCCTTGTGTTTGCCCCTGTCTTAAAAAGCATGGTATCGATGCATGATGTCTTACCAGAGCCTGAATGGCCTAAGAATATGACTGTCCTTTTGTCCTTTATATCTGCCATAAGCTTAATAAACCTCCGT
>CAZBNF010000011.1:0-18543 GCA_964493115.1 uncultured Planctomycetia bacterium
TCAAGCCATATTGAGGCCTTCATAATCAGCCTCTTGGGCCCATATGCTAAAAGAACCAAACTCTTTACAATAGAAAGCATGCCTACAAACGAAGGTATCCATGAAATAGTGCATGCACCCGCAGAAGCAAGTAGCAAGGCGCCTATCAAAAAATTAATTGATACTGCTATGGCAGGCCGCTTGCCTACGCCCCAGAACTTAAGCCATAACTTAACAGTTACAGGGCTTATCAGGACCACTAATCCAATTAGCGCTACTATTAGACCTATTATTTTAATTATTATAGCCATATCTTTTTTAATAAAAAAACGACTCCTTTGCTTTTACAAAAGAATCGCCTTTTTATTATTCCTCAAAACATTCAAGATCAAACTAGAACCTTAATGTAGCGCCCAATGAAAGCGCGGTTTCATCAATAAATCTACCTTCTATATTTGCTGTGAATGAATCGTTTAACAATATATCTCCGCCAACAAATATACCTACATTATCTTCGTTTTCAAAATCATTCTTGTAAGAAAGGCCGTCTATTTTAGTTACTGCCTCACCTGTTGCGTCAGAATATTTTACGCCAACATAGGGTATAATCTGATCTATCTGGTAAGACACAGCAAGGGCCACCTGCCACTGTTCAAGTTCATATTTTGATTGAGTTACAGCGGCATCAGATGTATTATATGATACACCGTCGCGTACAACCTTATCGACCTTAAGATGAGACTGCCTGTATTTGCCGTCAACACCAATTCTTAATGTGCCATTTCCCATGCCTTCAAGCTTTGTCTCATAAAGCATTGCCGTACCGCCAACACCCCATACAAAGTCATAATCTGTTTCCCATTTAATCTTATTTGAATTAATGTTAAACTGTTGTTTCTTTGCCTCAGCAGCACCGAGTATAGCATATGGCATAAAGCGGTCCATAATCAACACGCCTATTTTACCGCCATACAAATAATATTCAGTATCATTGTCCTGCCTTTTCAAATTCTGATCCCATGTAAGATCTACTTCACCCCCTGCTACTACAGCGAACTGCGCAGCTTCATCCTTGTATATGATGCCTTTTTTAAGGGTTGACGGTGTTGCTATGTTTCCCACAGGCGCTGCGTAAGCGGCAGTAACGCTTAGAACAAACCCAAAACAAATAATAATTGCGATTAACTTCTTCATTGCCCTTCCTCCTTTTTTTATTATATTAATTTTAACGCTAGTACCAAATAATGTCAAGTGTTTTTTGAATAAGCTGCGAGTTAAAAGTTATGCCGTTTATGCCCTTGTCGGAGCAGCGATTTGGCTTTTAAATGAGGCCACAATTTACGGAACGAAGTGAACGTAAATTGTATAGGCCGAATTTAGCCTGATGATGCGACCAAAGGGAGCATCAGAAGGGTCCGATACTTGGACTCATTTAAAATACCATCGCTGTGAAGACAAGGGCATAAACGGCATGATACTTGTAAGTAATTATCTCAAATAGCTGCATCTTTAAAAAGAGGCATCTAGTATTGACATGACATCTGCTTCAGACAGCTGCTTAAATGAACCAACAACACCATAATGTTCAATAACGCCCTTTGCCATTTGACTGAATTTATCTTTCTCGTCAATGCCTGCCTCGCGCAGCGTAGCAGGCATACCAAGCGAACTGAAAAACTCCCGCGTCTTATCTATTGCTAGATTTGCTATATCAAAGAGATCATTTCTCGGGCCTATTGACCAGACATTTCTTCCGTAATCAGCAAGCTTTGAAGCAGTCCTGTCGCTTAACACGTGCCTCATCCAATTCGGCACAATTACAGCAAGGCCTGCGCCGTGGCTTATATCATATATAGCGCTTATCTCATGCTCAATACCATGGGATGCCCAGTCTGTCTCCTTACCTATGCCGATAAGATCATTTAATGCAAGTGTACCTGCCCACATAATATTTGCCCGCGCGTCATAATTATCCGGCTCCTGCAGGACTACAGGACCATATTTTATGCACACATCAAGTATCGCCTCAGCTATTCGGTCCTGCACATCACAGGCCTGGGTATGGCTGAAATACTGCTCAAAGACATGCGCCATAATATCAACTACGCCCGCGGCTGTATTAAACTTATCAACCGTATATGTGTACTCGGGGTCAAGTATTGCAAAGACAGGCTTTAATAGAGGACTGCATAGTGCGAGTTTTCGCTGGCCATCCTCTTTTGTAATAACAGCATTTCCGTTGGTCTCAGTGCCTGTGGCAGAAAGTGTAAGCACACAGCCAACAGCAAGCGCTTTTTTAGGCACTGCCTTTTTCGTGAAAAATCCCCAGCAATCACCATCATAAACCGCTCCAGCTGCAATTGCCTTTGAGCAATCTATGACACTCCCGCCGCCTACGCCTAAAACAAGACCTACATTTTCGCGCTTACATATATCAACACCCTCATGTACGCTGGCAAGCCGTGGATTGGGCTTAATACCCGATAGCTCAACATATCTAATATCAGCCTTTTTTATCTCTGCTATTATATCGTCAAATATGCCATTTCGCTTTACGCTTCCTTTGCCTGTTACTATTAATATTTTTTTAAAGCGGCCTCGGATTTCCTGCGACAATGACTTTATCTGGCCTTTTCCAAAATATACAGCAGTCGGTGTGTGGTATTTAAAATTATCCATATCACTTTATCTCCCCTGCCCCTTTAAGCGCAAGCTTCACACAAACAGAGCCTATGATCTCTGATAATATTGTCCCGCCTATGACAACTGCAATTATGATATCAGCAAAACCCGCAAACGCAGGCTCCTGTTTTATTAAAAGCCCTAAACCTACAACTATTCCCCCGTATGGGATAAGCCCTGCTGATGTAAATTTCTTTACATTAGCAGATGAGCCTGCTATAGTCGCCCCGAAAAGGGTGCCTGCTGTCTTTCCGAGTATTCTGAAGACGACAAAAAATATTATCATAACAGACGCTGTGGGTATAACAGCAAAATTAAGCTGCATACCGCTTACTACAAAGAACATCAAAAATATCAGTTCCTCTGTATAGCGTTCCAGGACCTTGAATATCTTATCATGTATGGGATTAAAGTTAACAACCATAATACCCATAGCCATTGTCGCAAGAAGTGCCTCCCATTTTAATGTATTTGTAATGCCGAAGCATACTGCCAAGAGCCCGAATATCACGACTATAAGTACTCCCTCTGTTTCTTTATCAATGAAATGGGATATCGCGTTTAATACAAAACCAAACAAGGCACCAAGGGCAAGTGATCCTGATACCATAATAGAGGGTACGCCAATAGACTCATACAGGCTGAATTTCGTATGAAGGGCAAAGCTGCTGGCTATTACCATCGCAAGGCAGAAGTTTATAATGCCTGTGGCATCATCCAGGGCCGAGACCCCCATAATTGTTGATGTAACATCTCCCTCTGCCTTGTATTCATGTGCAATGGCAAGAGAAGGTGTCGGGTCTGTGGGAGACGCGATACATCCTATTAATACAGCAAATGGAATATAGGTATTAAACCACCCTATGGCAGGGCCTTTTATAAAAAATTGCGCTATTGCCAGGAATCCCAGGGTAACAAATAAAAACGCAGTCTGCGCCTCAAAGATTGTAATCCAGAGTATGCCTTTTCCGAGTTTTTTAAGTTTTACTAAAGAAAGGGTTCCTCCGATTGAAAAGGTTATAAAGCACAGGGCCAGGTTTATTATAAAGTTTGCACTCCTAGCTGCCGCATGCGGCATAAAACCCGTTAAATCAGGGTTTAAAAATATACCCGCTAAGATAAAACCGATGACCCTGGGGAGCTTTACCTTTTGGGCAAGCTCTCCGAAAATAAAACCCACGACAACTATAATCCCTATTGCAAGTATTGGATCCATTCATTGCCTCCTGTTATCGATAATACGGTATAAACGTTATTGCGATCAGTATAAAGACTAATGATACTGCGCTTACAATTGCGCCTATCTTAAACCAGTAGCCAAAACCTATTGTTATGTTTTTCCGCTTTTCCAGGCTTCCTATGGCAATTATGTTTGCTGTCGAACCTATAATGGTCATGTTTCCGCCAAAGCAGGCGCCGAAAAGAAGCGCCCACCAGAGAATACTCTTAAGATGGAGCATCGAGTTGAGGCTTTGTATCACAGGTATAGAACCCGCGACAACAACAACATTATCAAGGGCACTTGATATCAAGGCGCTTCCAAAAAGTATTGTGCTTACTAAGAATATATGGCTATGCGATGCAAAGGCAAGTATCCGCTGGGCAAGTATCTCCGCAACGCCTGTAGCGGATAATATACCTGCCTGGGCAAAAAGAAACATAAAAAAAAGCAAGGTCCACCACTCTACGTCCTTTTCGATGTAATCCCTTGCCTTTTCCCTTCTCCAGACCATGATGATTGCTGATGACAATAGCGGCGCTATAAGAAGTATGGTATTGCGTTCAAGACCAAACAGGACCTCCAGCCTGTGATGCGCGGAGATAAGCAGAAGCGTTGCCCCTGCTATAACAAAACCTATCTTAAGCCTGTTCTCGGTTGGTACTGAAAGCAGCTGGACAAGTATCTCATTCGGGCCGTATTCTTTGATTTTTCCATCAAGCTCCTTAAGCTGTTTCTTAAAAACCACAAACAGTATCCCTGTAAGCACGAAAAGCGATACAATCATCAGGGGAAAGGCATATCTTAAAAAATCCTCAAACGACAGGTTGGCCTTTGCGGCTATCATAATACCTATGGGGTTTCCGATGACAGTGCCCGCTGAGCCTATGTTCGTGGCAAAAACCGAGGCGATGATAAAAGGCACAGGATCAACCTCAAAATAATCACTCAGCTCAAGTATTATCATTACCATAAAAAGTATTGACGATACCTCATCTATGGCGCATGCCAGGAGCCCTGATGTGAATATAAGCGCGATCATAAATCTTTTTGCGCTTATACGCTTCATGATAAGGGCTTTCTGGAGAAGCCATGTAAAAACACCTATCTCTTTTAAAAATCCCACAAGCACCATCATGCCTATTAAAAAGAATATTATCTCCATTGATGAATGGCGCAGGAATTCATCAAGCGTGGCAACCCCGGTAAACAGGATTATGGTGGTACCGAGAAAGGCGAAGCTTAAGCGAAAATGCCAGAAAAGAAGCGTGCCCAGTATCGAAAGGCTGAAAGCGGATAATGTAATAATCTGATTCGCGTTAAACCCCATGCGGAAACCGCAGAAAGCTATGAGGGCTGTCGCGGCTGTCAGAAACAGGCTTTTTTGCGGCAGATATTTTTCTCCTGCCATGTTTTATCCTCTACCTTAAATGTTAACTGCTAAAAATCTCATAAGATCAAAACCTCTTTCGTAGCCAGGGAAAGACTGTATCTCAAGCACATTTATTTTACGCGTATCTCTATCAATTATAATATCAACACCGGCAAAAGAAAGATTAATTGCCTTTGCGGCTTTTGATGATATGGATTTTACAGCATTAATCTCTCCTGCTGATAGCGCCCTGTTTAAAAATAGCCTGTCTTCCATCCTCCCACCCTGAGACCAATTTGTTATAAAGCTACCCACAGGCATGCTTTTAGCGTAAATATACGGTGTTTTTCCGCAAACCGCGTATACGCGAATATCAAACCTTCTGTCTTTACAAACAAGGGGATTAACAGCTCTTTGAAAAATAAACCCCCTGTTTATAAGTGTTGCGATGAACGCGTCCCTGTTTTTGCAGGATATCCTTACAGGCCTCCAATTGTAATCGTAGAGCCTGTTTATAATCTTATTTGATCTAAAACAAAAATTCGTATAAACCCCTGAGGCGTCCGCATACGTTATGCCCTTTCCCATTGCGCCAAACCTGGGTTTAACATACAAAGACCCATACCTGTCAAGCATCTTATCGAACATCTCGGCGGTTTTAACTTTAAGGATATCCGGGGTTTTAATCCCGGCACGTTTCAAGGCATTAAATGTCCGCAATTTATCCCTGTCGATCATACATGATTCAGGGGGATTAATAAACCTCACATCCTTGTTTTTGTATTTTTTATTTATTATCCTGCCTATCTTCTCAAGATAAATGCTGTAATCCCTGCCAAAGCTTATATCGCCATAAATCCTGCTGTCTTTATCATACCTTTCAATATGGCTGTTCCAATGGTTGTATGGAAAAAATAAAAGCACATATACCCTTGCTGATTTTATGTCGGGCAAACGCAGGCTTGTAATATCCTCATATGTTACAAAAACTGTTTCTATGCCTCGTTTACGCAAAAGATGCTTATAGCCGATGAACCTGTCAAGTGAGGGCTCGAAACGGCTTGAGTTCATCATCGGATCACCTATTACGATTAATGTTTTTTTCATGGCTTTTAAAACTCAAAGACCTCAGGGTCTATTATGGCTTTTTTAAGGTAATGCGGCAGGCGTGATAGCTTTTTTACAGAGGCGATCTTTAAAAGCAATGGTAATATTTGGCGGCTATATCTGGCAGAGCTGGATATGGGGGCAAGGCCCGGATAACCAAATATAGAGATATGAGTTATCCCGTCAATTACATAGGTTGGCTTGTTTATAAGTGTAGGGTGGCAGGTTTCTATCGGGTTTGGAAAATCAACCGAAAGGTCTAATATAATACCGAAAGGGTTCATCAGCTTAAGCATGCCTCTGGTTATGATGTATTCCTTATTGTCTCTTTTTTCCTTTGGCCACGAAATTCCATTTACAACTATATCCGCATGCCTGATAAAGTGCTTAGCATGCATGTACTCTTTTTTTCTTATTATCTTTACATCAGCGCCCAGTGAATATGCTATGCGAAGCGCGCCGCTTGAGACAGCACCATAACCTAATACGACAACCTTGCAGTCAGACGGTGATTTTTTAGCTATATGAAATGCCATAAGCATGCCCTGCTCCCCTGACATATCCGTGCACTGAACAAGCCTCTCCCCTGCCCTGTTGACCACAAGCTCCATTGCTATGGCCTTTACATTAGCCCTATCCATCATCTCAACAAACTTAGGATTTTGCTCAGCGTGCAGCATTGAAAAGAGTATATTATTACGCATCATCTTAAATTCTTCAGGAAGGGGTGGCTTAAGCTTAACCACTATATCCTTTGTAAAAATTTTCTGCCTGTCCCTGGTGACAACAGCGCCAGCATCTCTATATTCTTCATCGGCTATACCCATACGGACGCCTAAACATTTTTCAGCAAAGACCCTATACCCTTCCTCTGAGATTCTTTTGACTTCACGTGGAAGCAGTATAGCCCTGACCTCTTTTCCTTTTGCCGATACTTCTTTTGCAATACCTATATCCATAGACACCTTTTTTTTCTACACTAATATTAATTATACTCAATACTTAAATAACAAGCTAAAACCCCCCAAGCACATCGAGTATCCGCTCAAGCTTTGTCTTTTCTTCCTGAGGGGCACCTTCTCGTGGCTGCTGATCAGGCGTACCTGAGGCATCTCCATCTTTATCTTTTTTAAAAATACGGTCCGTAATCTTATCGAGAACCATATAGGTGAGGGCGCGTTTCGTCTTTGAGCCTAAGTAAAATTTCGGCTCATTCATAGGGCCTTTTATTTTAAAATCAAAGACTACATCCCCCTGCTCAGATGAAAAATACTTGTACAAATCTTCCGCTCCCGTAGGCCAGAACCTGTTAAAACTATTGTCCTTTTTTTGCTCTATCTCTAAGCCTGAAAACAATATCTCATTATCAGAGCCTATCTCGGCATTGTCGAAATTAAAAATCAGCCTGCCGCTCGCCTTACCCTTTTTAAATATAAAGGGAGAATATTTATCGTAATACGGCTGGAAATGGGTGAAATCAACATTTTCAATATCAAGCGCATTAGACATGGTAAGCTTTGCTTTTGTGGGGTCATATTCCGTAACCCATGTCAAGACATGGCCGGGCCTTGCATTTATAAGGCCGTGTCCCTGAGATGTCAGGTAATCGATACCTTTAAAATCTCGCTTAAGGTCCAACCTTATTGTACCGTTTATGTTTTCAATGGTTGTGCGATAGCCCTTATTGTCAATATAATAATCTTCAAAAAAAAGCGCGCCATTGTTTATATTAAATACAGGTTCTATCCGCAATAATTGGCTTATACTCTTAACAGGGCCTAAAAGATACGAAACGAGCCCGAGCAGCTTGGTTTTAAGGCCCGGCTTTTCCTTGACCCGCGTATCCTCTAAAACGCTTTCCATTTTCTCAAGATTAAGAATACCACTCCTGTCTCTTTCAAGAAAAACGCGCGCGCTGGAAAGCTCTATATCGCTTAAACGTATTCCCTGCAGTATATTTTTTTCACTGGCCTGCGTGTATTGCGAGTTTATGTTGTCAATCTCTACAAGATAAGGGTCTTTAAAACCTTCGGGATTGCGAAGCTTAAACCCTTTAATCGTAATGGTCTTATCTTGGAGGTTTACCTTGAGGCTATCCAGTTCAATATACTTGGGCAATTGATCTTTAAGTACCTTGTCTATGCTTTTATCAAAGACATCCTGTCTATTAACATATAGGTATACAGACAGGCCAGCCACTGCCAGGACAAAAAAAATAAAAATTATCGCAAAAATTCGCATGCTTATGCTAATTCCTTTATAATGTCTTCCGCAATATCGTATGCCGCGCGCGGACGCGATACATATTTAAGATGCCTTCTCATTATCGCAAGGCGCCTTTTGCTTGTCAAAAGGTCTGCGATTTTTTTACCGCCTGTCTCCATATCGTGTATCCTTATGGCAACGCCTGATTCTAAAAGATAATCGGAATTTCTCTGTTCCTGGCCGGGTATGGGGTCTATAATCGCCATCAGCGTCTTGCTTGCCAGGACCTCTGATGTAGTAAGGCCTCCTGGCTTCGATATTACGATATCTGAGGCCGCCATAAGTTCATGCATATTATCTACCATGCCTAATATGGTGACCTTTTTATTCCTTAGACCTTTTGCTATCTGCTTCATCTTTAATTCAAGCAGTTTATTCTTGCCGGCAAGAACTATTATGTGGCAATAATCCTTAACACCCTTAAAAGATTCCAGCAGTTGTTCGTACCCCTGGAGGTTATACCTGCCGCTTATCATAAGGGCGGTCGGCGCCAAAGGCTTTATGCCTAACTTTTCACGCAATTTTTGCTTGTCAAAGCCGGCGGCAAATTGCGGGCTTACGGGTATGCCTGTTATAAGAATATTTTGCTCTTTTATATTGTGCGACCTCAATACCCTTTTCTCGCCTTCGCTCGCGACATAATACTTGTATACATACTTATTGATCCATAGGGCATGCACCGCAAAGTCAGTTACAACACAAAAAAATGGTATATCAAAAAGCTTAAGACTCTTAAGGCTCCCGAGCGCATCCCAGCCTAAGAAATGCGTAAAGACTATCGCGTCCGGCTTAGAATCTTTTACGTATTTTAATAGAGGCGCAAGGTGCATATTGCCTACAGTATGATGAAGGCGCGTAGTGATAGTTGGTTTTTTAAATTTATAGGAACGGTCGTAAAGGTAACCCCACAGCTCGGGTATCCTTTTTACTATCTGAAGATAACTCCCTTTGTAAAGGCCTCTAAAATAAGCCGGCGTATAGTCAAGTATATCTATTGCCTCGGCATCAGCAAGCTGCTTCTCCTGGCAAACCGCCTTGAGCGCCTTGGCTGCCTGCATGTGGCCCGCGCCTGCTGAGGCATAAAGCATAAGCAATTTAGGCTTTTTGTTGTTCTTCATCCTAATCACCTCCTTGATTATTATACAAAAAAAACAACGGATTTAAAAGCTAAATCCGTTAGTTAGGCAAGATTTAAATAATTTAAAAAACATATATATGCCATTTGTGACTTTGCCGGAGCAGCGATTTGGCTTTTAAATGAGGCCACAATTTACGGAACGAAGTGAACGTAAATTGTATAGGCCGAATTTAGCCTAATGATGCGACCAAAGGGAGCATCAGAAGGGTCCGGTGTTTAGATATTCTTGATGCTGTGAAGGCAAGGGCACAAATGGCGCATGTTTATTTCTTAATTACAGAAATCTAAGACATCAAGGCTTATCTTTTTAAACAGATTCTTTAAGAGTATCATCGGAAGGCCTAATATATTGAAATACGAGCCTTTTATGTCATCATATATAAATGACCCGATCCCTTCTATAGAGAAACCGCCCGCCTTGTCATACGGCTTTAGGGCATCGAAGTATCTATCTAAATCCTTGCTATAGAGTTCTTGCGCATACAAAAGGCTGCGTTCTGTCGCGCAGGCATTTTTGCCAGTTTGCGTGTCCATAACGCATATCCCGGAAACAACCTCAAGCCTGTTTCCGCTAAAGGCCTTAAAGAGTTTTTTCGCCTCTATTTCATTTTTAGGCTTTCCAATCAATTGCCCCTTGAGCACGACAAGCGTGTCCGCGGCGATAATAACATTATTTCTATACTTTTTTGCGCATATACGCGCCTTTCGCCTGGCGTTTTCCTTGACATTCCACACGGGTGTGCGGTTTTGAAAATGCACTTCCCGCGCGTTGCTCGTAAAAATCTTATGCTTGATACCGCAGGAGGCTAAAATTTGTGAGCGCCTTTTTGATGCGGATGCTAATACAATCTCTTTTATCATAAGGCCCTTTCAGAAATCGATTTTAAGGTAAGAGGCATTGACCCATGCCCTGTCAATAGAGACAGCAGCCTTGGAATATTCGGAAATAAACAGAAATTCAATTTCCTTCCATGTGTTTCCTTCAAAATCCTGCCAAGCGCCCGTGAGAACAACTATAGTCGCATTGGGAAGTTCTCTTCTTTTTGATTTTCCCGGCTCCCTATACACAGGCACATCAATAATCATGTAAAGTCCGCCTCCTGTATCAACCCTGCCATCTATTAGCGCGGTGTTGTTTTCGCTGCACATTTCATCGAATTTATCCCTCAATTTCCTGTCTGAGCTGTATCTGTTGATACCATCAACCATAGCATCCCATGTTTCTGTTGAGCCTGAACCTGCGGAATAAACAGAGAAAGGCTGAATAAGCGTTAACATGACTGTAAGTATGGATATCTTAAACATTTTTTAGGATTTATCGCGAGGGTTATGATACATCAGGATAATAATAAAGGTTATTGTAAAAAGCGTAAAATTCGCTATTGTAAACCAACGTAGAACAACCTCTTCTGTTATCAATCCATGAGGCAGCATAAAGGCTAATGACGTCCATACACCTATGCCCCACCACAAACTGATATCTTCAGATGATCTTCTCTTAACAACGCGCATAATTAAAGGGATATTCCAAAAAGGCAGGACTATGCCTGCTATTAATGATATCATTGCTAATGCGGTCATGTTTTTTTAATCCCTAAATAGGCGCAACCATGAAAAAGCGCGCTTTTTTTTACAAGGTCTTTAATTGGCACGCAAGTAAAATTATTTCCCTTTACTGTCTTGTGCGTACCCATCCTATTGTTGTATATTTTACATACATATGATCTATCAGCAAGCCTTTCGAGGTGTTGGCAGGGGTCATTGGATACCCCGCAGCACTGCCCGCATCTTATACATAAAGACTCATATTCTTTTTCCTTGATAGCAAGGTATGATTCGTAGGCAGCGGTCTCCATCAGAAAGCCTCCCAATGGATTACATCCGAAAGTCGCTTTTTCTTGTTTTGGCCCTGCGCCTTAAGCGGATAACCTATAGACACAATACTTGCAAGCCTGGTGCCTGCAGGGCAGTCCAGCATCTTTATAACATCATCCGCATAGGGCTTTTTATCGCCCGCTATCCAGCATGCGCCCAGGCCTGAATCCACGGCCTGAAGCAGGATATTCTCTGTTGCGGCAGAACAGTCCTCAATATAATATTTTGTATCTTCAGACACAACAACAATAGCCGCCTGGGCGTATCTTATAAAAGCACCGTTTGGCGAAATCTCAGCAATTTTCTCAAGCGTCTTTTTGTTCTTTATAACAATAAAACTCCATGGCTCAACCCCCCTGGCTGTTGGGGCCATTCTTCCCGCATCAACAAGCTTCTCACACAGTTCTTTTGATACAGGCTTTTGGCTGTATTCTCTTACGCTGACCCTTGCCCTTACTGCCTCAGAAAACTGCATAGCTTAAGAAGACCTTCTCTTTCTGTCGATTTCATCAAGCATGTTTCTTATATCCCTGTCAGTAGATCTTGCAACCGTATTACATATGTATATAAGCACTGAAAACTGCCAGCAGTCTTCAGGGCCCATGATCAATCCGGTATGCACATCCTCTTTCTTCTGCAGTTTTCCGCGGAAACGGTCTTCCGCTTTTTTAAGGCTGCCTTCGACAAGGTCAAGCGACTCAACTTTGTTGTTGTATTTATAAGACGGGAAGCGTATTCCTCTTACAAATAAAAAATTTGTGACCATTGATTCGGATGTATCAAACGCTTCCTCGAAATCAAAGCCTTCAAAATACGGCAGGTTTTCAGGAAGTATTATAGCTGGTTTTTCCGCGTAAATCTTACCCTTGCGCACGACTGTATCTCCGATATTTAATGAAGATTCCGCAAGAAATATATAAGGCATCTCTGTTGTCGCGAACGTCAGAAGCGGCTGAACCCGCGGCCTTATGATCTCGGTTTTTTTAAGCGCCTTTTCCCATCTGTCCATTATATCCATATCTGCTTATCCTCTTTACGTGAATGTATATTCTATCGAAAATCAGGCATTTGTCAACCCTAAAAGATAAAGATAAAGGTAAAGGTAGAGGTAAAGCTTCCAGCCAAATCTCTGCTTCAGCACAGGCACAAACGGCATGAAACTAGTAGCTGTTACTAATTAATAAATTAAATTGAAAATTTCTGCAAGCTTTTCAATCTTCATATGTTACCTAAATGCACATGCATCAAGCCAGCCTTTTTGCCTATCTGCATAGCGGCCTCCATTGACCCTATTGGTGTATAGCCTATATCCTGAAACTTGTAATCAGGATGGAACCTGCTGATATGCCAGGGTATATTCTTATCAACTCCGGCAATGAATTCCGCTATCTGCTCAAGCTCTTTCCGGGAATCATTAAGGCCGGGTATGAGAAGCGTTGTTATCTCTATCCATATGCCAAGAGATTTCATCCTCTTGATCGTATCAAGTACCGGTTGTAGGCGGGCTTTACATATATCCCTGTAGAACTTTTCGCTAAAAGACTTAAGGTCAATATTCGCGGCATCAAGATGCGGGCTGATTTTTTCAAGCGCTTCCTTACTCATGTAGCCATTGGTGACATAAACATTGTATAACCCTTTTCCCTTGGCCAGCTTGGCAATATCATATGAATACTCAAAAAATATTGTTGGCTCTGTGTAAGTATATGCGATGGAAGCGCATCCTGAGCCGATAGCAGCCTCAACCACATCTTCGGGGGTAAGAGTTTTACCTATAGGAGAACTTGTATGTCCTGCCTGTGATATCTGCCAATTTTGGCAAAATCCACACTTAAAGTTGCAGCCTGTTGTCGCTATGGAAAATGTTTTGGTCTTAGGCATAAAATGGTACAGAGGTTTTTTTTCTATCGGGTCTATATTGGCTGCCACGACCTCTCCATAGGCATACGTATAAAAATTCCCGCCGATATTCTTTCTCTGCCTGCATTGCCCGTAATTACCCTCGGCTATACTGCAGCGGTGGCTACATAAAAAACATTCTACGTTGCCGTTATCTAACTGCCTGAAAAACATCGCCTGATGCTTCATAGATCTTTGTCCTTAAAAATAGCAGAACTGCCTTTTTTACAATAATATTTGTTGACTGTGCTGATAATTTGGCTGCTATTAAAAGCTGGAATGGAGTTCTGTAGTTTAGTGACGTTTTACTGTGGGAAGTTAACGCCTTTAGCCTCTTAATTATAAATATAATTCGTTTTTCATTTTGCATCGCATTGTATGAAAAGGCAACTATGCTAACGATACTTCTGATTACTGTTTGCGCCTTTGCTAAAGCAGAAATTTGGCTTTTTTTGCCTTGATTTGAAATAGATGCAAAAATACCATTTCTGCGAAAGTAAAGGCGTAAACAGTATTTGTTATTTGCTTCTTAGTTGCCTTGTAAGCTTGTCTATCTCGTCCTCAAGTGTAAACAGTGTCTTTTTAGACTCCATTATCTTCAGCCACTTTGAAAGTCTTTGCGAATCAGCCTTGTCCTTATCCATATCATGGCGCAATTTTCTTAGGATAGTTTTTCTACGCTCTTTCTTATCTTTCATCTGAATACCTTTCAGGAACATTCCTCAATCGCACCTGCCTGCCAGTAGGCAGGAGTAGCTGTGCTTGAGAAGCGTTCCTAAGATTATTTTAACTCCTTGTTTGTTGTGAGGGCATAAACATGCTGCAATCATACAGCCATATTTCAAGCAGGTCTTTTACGAAGCAATGGAAAGTTCTTGATCCTGAAGGGTTATGCGCTTGAATATTATCCTGTGGCCGCCGCATTCCGAGCACCATTCTCCTGGCCGGCCTTCTACAATATTACCGCATATCTGGCATTCGTATACTGCTTTCATCAATTCCTCCTTTTAAGCGTTTTCATACATATAACACCTGAAAAGGAAAAATATTCCCTTATTTACTTAAAAACATAGACCTTGCGCACCTTTTCCAGTACCTGCCAGGTGCACTTCAGGCCCTTAGGGAATTTTACCAGATCGCCTTTTTTAATCTCTACTGCTTCTCCTTGTTCGGGCTTTATACCAGCCCTGCCCTCAAATATAAAACACCACTCTTCTTCATCATAAGTCCATTCAAATTGCGATGGTTCACATTCCCATGGGCTCCATTTAGCTATATCAAGCTCTTTTATCTGGGCTTCTGCTGGCTGAGTTATTTCTATCATCTTCATAGATTATCCACTTTAATACTATCGCCTCAGGCCAATATCAGCAACCTTTATCTCTCCGCAATGAGAAGGCCCGTTGTTTTTATAAAACCCTGTCTTGGCAAAGCCCATCGTTACGGTCTTATCAGCAATAACAGCAACCCCTTGAGCTATGCCTGTTGTAGCATCAAGACCTGACGGCACATCTACCGCAATCGTATAAGCTGCGCTGGAATTAATCGACTTTATTACACTTTCATAAACATGACTGGGCCTGCCATGAAAGCCCGTACCAAAAATGGCATCTATTATTATATCCGCTTTAAATGAATCTTTCAAGCTATTAAGCTCTGCGAGGCTTATAATTTCTTGGATTTTAATTTTTCGTCTATTTAGCGCAAGCATGTTATAAAAGGCATCGCCTTTTAATTTGTTTTTACTGCAAAGAAAATACACCTGCACATCAAGGCCTGCGCTTAAAAGATACCTCGCGCATACTAAGCCATCGCCACCATTTTTGCCTTTGCCGCAAAAAACAGCTACTTTAGGCCGGGCATTTGCGTTATGTCGCTTTTTAGCGACAAGTAAAACCTCCTCAGCCGCAGCCCTTCCTGCGCGCTCCATAAGGATTATGCCAGGAATGCCGTATCTGTGTATAGTAATCTGGTCAATTTTGCGCGACTGATTTGCTGTTAATATATGTTCGCTCATCATTAAAATATTGACAGTATTTTATTTAAATCTATTTCACCTAAATCGTTTACAACAATATCTGCTTTCTTAAAAAGATCAGGGTGATTATCCCTGTCTATTCCTACGCATTTTATACCGGCGCGCTTGGCCGCCTCGACCCCAAGAGTGGCATCTTCAAATATAACGCACTCATCAGGGGAACATTTAAGCCTTTGGGCTGCCATTAAAAATACCTGAGGATCGGGTTTTCCTTTTGTAATATCGTTGCCGCTTATCTTTACCTCGAAAAGGTACTCAATTTTCGCCTTTTCTAATATCATTAAAAGGTTCTTGCTTGATGATATCACAGCAACCTTTATCTTGTTTTCAAGAAGGGTTTTTATTAATGTTATGGTGCTATCGTAGACCTTAATCCCTTCCTTTTTAAGATATTCAAGATAATATACCTGCTTTTTATCACTTGCTATCTTTATCTCATCATCAGAGAAGTCCGTGAGTATGGCTCGGCAGCCATCAATACGCGGTATGCCGTCAACTTTTTTTTTGTAATCATCAAAGTCAAATGCCTTTCCGTAGTCAGCAAACATCGCCTTCCATGCCTTAAAATGAATGGGCACTGTATCAACTATCACTCCGTCTAAATCAAATATCCCTGCTTTGAATGGCATTTTACACAAACCTTTCTTTTATAAATTTTATATCAATTAAAGACATTCAGGTCTTGCTTTCGCCCCGAACCAAATTTATATGCCAACGTTAGTTAGCAAAATTTGGTTCGGGGCTCCAGCAAAGCCTAAATGTCGTGTGCTTATTTCAAAATAAACTTAAGCCAATGTTCCCAGCCTGTCAATCCGCTGGTCTATGTAAGGATGTGACCTTAGTATATACGGAACAGGGATGCCCTTCTTCTCTTCTGCTTTTAAAACCTCAAGGGCCCTTCTCATACCATCAGAATCATATCCAGCAGCTTTTGTATATTTAACAGCAAGCGAATCTGCCTCGTATTCATCCTGGCGGCTATATCCTAACTGCACAAGGTTAAAGGCCGTTGCGCCTGCATATGCAACATATCCCGCATTTCTTGATTTTTTATCATCCTGGCCGCTTGTATATGCAATAAGCGCTATTGTTGAAAGTAATTGATAACCCAAAGACGCCTGCATCTTTTTTACAATATGCCTCGCGGCAACATGGCCTATCTCGTGGGCCATAACAGCTGCAAGTTCATCGTCATCAAGTTTATCATATAGGCCTCTAAAGATATATACATGCCCGCCCGGTATAGTAAAGGCATTTAGAGTCTTATCCTCGATTAGATAAAATTTATAATCGAGGTCTTGCCTGTCGCAGACAGCGGCAACTCTTTCCCCGATACTTTCAACCCGCTCGATCGATTGCCTATCATCGCTTATCTTGTATTTTTGCGCAATCTGAGCGGCAGAGCTGTTTCCTATGGCTACCTCTGATGCTGTATTTATAAATATTGCTTCATTTCGGCCTGTCGCTGGATTATACGTTGTCGCGCATCCTGCGGAAAATACAACTAATAAAAATAATACGACAGGTTGAATCTTAGAACTCATACACCTTTTCATTTTTTCTTAAGCAGCATAAGCATATTTTTCTTATAAGCCTCGACGCCCGGCTGGTTAAAAGGATTGACCCTTAAAAGATATCCTGAAACACCTACTGCCCGTTGAAAAAAATAAAACAACTGGCCCAGGCAAAATGCGGATCGCTGGCTAACAGTAATGGTCATATTAGGTACACCTCCCTGCATATGCGCCAGGGACGTGCCCTTATATGCCATCTTATTAATATAACTTAAGCCCTTTCCTGAAAGGTAATTCAGGCCGTCAAGGTTATCCTTATTCTTGGGCAGCTTGATGTCTTTGTCTTTTTTATCTATCGCGAGAAAGGTTTCAAAAAGATTTCTTTCACCTTCCTGTATAAGCTGGCCATTGGCATGTAAATCAGTTGAAAATATTGCGGCCATCGGGAATATGCCCTTACCCTCCTTGCCTTCGCTTTCTGCAAAGAGCTGCTTCCACCACTCCAAAACATACTGCACAGACTGATGAAAACTGCACCCTATCTCTATGTTTTTTCCGTTTCTGTATAAAAGATTACGCAGGCCAGCGTATTTATAAGCTAAGTTTTGTTCTATATCGCAATCCGCGCTCTTTTTTTCTATATCAACAGCGCCTTTTATAACTTCTTCTATGTCAATTCCTGCGACTGCCATTGGTAATAGCCCGACAGGCGTAAGCACTGAAAACCTACCACCTACATCTTCCGGAATATAAAGAGATTTAAAGCCATTTCTTTTGGCTATCTCAAACAATGCGCCTTTTGATTTTGTAGTTGTGCATATTACGCGCTTTTTTATTTCAGCGCCGCTATAACGCCTTTTCATGAATTCCATTATTATGCGAAATGCCGCGGCAGGCTCTATTGTTGTGCCTGATTTCGATATGACATTTACTGAAAAATCCTTGCCCTTTAATTCACGCAGCACATTGTTCATATAATCAGGGTCTATATTGTTTCCCGCAAAGATTATTTTTGTCTTATTATTTAAACCCATAAACTCTATCGCCGCTCTCGCTCCCAAGTATGACCCGCCTATTCCTATTACAATAAGTACTTCGGAATTTTTGTTCATAGAAGCGGCTATTGCCTTGATCGCTTTAAGAGACGCCCTCTTTGTCTGTGATGGCAGATGCACCCAGCCTAAATAGCCTGAGCCGGCTCCTGAACCCTGCTCCAGCATGCTGTGGGCCTCTTTTATTTCATCTTTTATAAAATCCAACTCTTTTTTTATTATAAATTTATACAGATATTTTGTATCGAGTTTCATGCTCATCCCTTGTTTTTTTTAAGCCCGTTTCTCAAGCAGGGGTACCCCTGCCTACCGGCAGGCAGGCGTGCTTGAGAAACGGGCTTAAAGCATTAAAGTACCTGCGCGGCTATTGAGGCAAGCTCGCTTCTTTCGCTGGTTGTTAATG
>CAZBNF010000011.1:18643-20545 GCA_964493115.1 uncultured Planctomycetia bacterium
TAAAGTACCTGCGCGGCTATTGAGGCAAGCTCGCTTCTTTCGCTGGTTGTTAATGTAACATGCCCGAACATGGGCTGGTTTTTCATCTTTTCAACGCAATACGTAAGCCCGTTGCTTGATGAATCAAGGTACGGGTTATCTATCTGATAAGGATCTCCTGTAAGGACCATCTTCGCGTAATTGCCTGTCCTTGTAATAACCGTCTTTATCTCGTGGGGGGTAAGGTTTTGCGCTTCATCTATTATAATAAACTGTTTTGGTATGCTCCTTCCCCGCATATACGTTAATGCCTCAAGCTGTAACAGGCCTGTATCAAGAATATCTTCGACAGTCTTAAATTTAACACGCTGTTTTTTATGGTGCATTGACAGGATAAATTCAAGGTTATCAAAAATAGGCTCCATCCAGTTTTCAAGCTTTTCTTCCTTGGTGCCCGGTAAATAACCTATATCGCGGCCCAATGGCATAATCGGCCTTGAGATAAGCATTTTGTCGTATGTAGCATCCTGAAACACCTTTTTTAGGCCGGCTGCCAAAGCAAGCAGTGTTTTTCCTGTTCCGGCAGTGCCCACCAGGGTTACGAGCCGCACGCTGTCATCGCAAAGCAACTCCTGCGCCATGACTTGTTCTTTATTGCGCGGCTTAACGCTCCATATCTCTTTTCCACCGTATTTTATCTGCTGGAATTTTTTCTTTTCGTGGCTATAGCGCGCCAATGCCGTGTGCTTTTCGTTTTCCGAATCAGACAGCAGGGCAAACTCGTTTGGCATAAAGTCCGCGGGCACATCCTCGCCTGTTGATTTGTGCTCATAAAAATCATCTATCTTTTCTTTTGTTGTCTTTATCTTCCGCCAGCCCGTATAGAGCCTGTCAAAATCAATCTTTTCTTTTTCAAAATCCATTGCCTTGATGCCGATAGCATCGGCCTTTACCCTGGCATTTATATCTTTTGAAACAAATATCACTTTTTTTTCTTGTTGCTGCAGGACATACGCGGTCATTAATATTCTGTTATCGACCACATCTGATGATAACCCTAATTCCTTAATAGCCTGGGACAGGTCGATATTGGCAATGATCCTGATTAGGCCGCCGCCTTCTGTGGCAACGCCGTTACCGAGCTTGCCTTTTCTTCTGAAATTATCAAGGCGCCTTATGGCCTCGCGCGCGTTGCGGCCTTTTTCATCATGGTCTTTTTTGAACGCATCAAGTTCTTCAATTACCTCAATAGGCAGAATAACCTCGTTATCGGTAAAAGCAAGAAGCGCGGCGGAATTATGCAGGAGCACATTCGTGTCCAATACAAATATTTTTTTCATTTACCTTTTTTATCCTTTCGCTTAAGTTAAAACTCAACCTTGGGCACCGACTTCGCGGCAGCCTCTGCCTCGAAATATTCTGCGGCTCGATCAAGCCCTCTTAAGCGGGCGAAGATGCCTCCGGCAATAGTACGTATATAACTATTAAAAACCTGAACTGTACGATTATATCTGTTTCTTTCAACAGCTATACGATTCTCTGTCCCTTCCAGCTGTGCCTGCAAAGTCAGGAAGTTCTGGTTTGCCTTTAAATCAGGGTAATTCTCCGCGACTAAGAGTAATCTCGATATGGCGCCTTCCATGCCTTCTGCTGCCTTTATCTTATCAGCCCTGGTTGCTGCACCTGCCCATTGACTGCGTAGCTGTGTTACTTCTGTAAAAAGATTTTTCTCGTGACTTGCATAGCCTTTTACCGTATTCATAAGGTTCGGTATCAGGTCATTGCGCCTTTGGAGCTGATTATCAACCTGACTCCATGCCGCTGTAACAGACTCATCAAGTATTGCCACCCGATTCAAACCTCCGATAAGCCAGCCTGCCAGCATAATAACTATAACACCAACAACAATCAATACTATCCATA
>CAZBNF010000012.1:0-17531 GCA_964493115.1 uncultured Planctomycetia bacterium
ATTATGAAGATGTACAAACTCTGAATTTTTCATGGGATACTAAATATTATACTATGGCAGGACTTTTGTCAAGCCCCGTTTCTCAAGCACTGCCTGCCGGCAGGCGGGCGTGCTTGAGAAACGGGCTTAATATCAAGCGGATTTTAATGTTTTTTGTTGGGAGCGTAAAAAACCTTCAGTTTCATGAGCTATAGGAACCAGCGGCTCCAAATCAATTTCAATTTCTTTTAATCCTAAGAAGTTTGTGCCTTTCTCAAGGTTTACATACAGAGACTGCGGCATATCAAAATTCAAAACACTCAGTGCAGCTGTCTCTTGCCATGCCTCAGACACGCCAACCAATATCAGCACCAAAAATAAAACTACCGGAATGATCTTTCCCCACCTCATAGAACACCCCTTTCTTTTCTTGATATCAGCTTACTCCTAAGATCATATCATGTCAAGAAAAATTGGGACAGCGACCATTTTCATTTAAACAAGAAAATAATCGCTGTCCCAATTTTTTTTACTTTCCCATGCCAATACGCTGGGCCTGCTGAAAAACCTTTCCTTCTGTCTGTATAGAAGGCGCTATAATTATTTCAACCAGGTTCATCTCTTTTATGTTGCGCGCACCGAGATTTCCCATTGATGTCATAAGAGCGCCCATAAGATTCTGTGAACCATCATCAAGCCTAGCTGGCCCGTATAAAATCTCTTTTAATGTGCCTGTTGTGCCGACATGTATCCTCGTTCCGCGCGGTAGATTAGCGTGAGGAGTTGCCATCCCCCAATGATACCCTCTTCCAGGGGCTTCTTTTGCCCTTGCAAATGCAGAGCCAACCATTACAGCATTCGCCCCTGACGCGAATGCCTTGCATATCTCACCGCCACGCGACATGCCGCCATCTGTTATAATTGAGATGTATCTTCCTTTTCGCTTAAAATAATAATCTCGTGCAGCTGCACAATCTGCTGTTGCCGTAACCTGAGGGACCCCTATGCCTAGAACTCCACGGGTAGTGCACGCGGCCCCTGGGCCAATTCCAACAAGCAGGCCGTCTATGCCCGTATCCATAAGCTCTAGCGCCGTCTTATAGCTGCAGGTGTTACCAACAATAATAGGCAGTTTCACCTTTTTGCATAATTTTTTAAAATCAAGCACCTTGTACTCTCTTGTAAGATGCTTTACAGTTGTCACTGTTGATTGCACTATAAAAATATCAGCGCCAGAGGCCTGCGCGATCTCAGCAAATCGTTCAGCCCTTTGAGGTATAGCGCTTACAACAGCAGGGACATTTGCCCGCTTTATCTCTCTTATTCTTTTTTCAATGAGTTTTTCCTTAATGGGCTTGGTGTATAATGACTGGACAAGCTCGGTTGCCTTTTGAGGGCTTGCATGCGCTATCTTATCAAGCACAGAATTTGGATTATCATAACGGGTCTGGACACCCTCCAGGTTTAACACCGCAAAACCACCAAGCTTGCCAAACTCAATAGCAAACCGGACATCAACAACACCGTCCATTGCGGCCGCTATAATAGGCACCTTAAAGCTTAATTTGCCAAGCCTCCATGTTGTGTCAACCTCATTAGGATTTATAGTAACATCACCCGGCACAAGCGCTATCTCGTCAAAACCATAGCAACGCCGCGCCTTCCTGTCTTTTCCTATCCACTCACCCATTGCAGACTCCTTAATTTATATTATTCCCGCTATAATAACTAATACACTAATTTTTGTCAAGAATGTTTTTAGGAACGCTTCTTGAGCACGAGTACTTGTGCTCAAGAAGCGTTCCTAAGCTATCTTAACAAGTCATCGAGGTAATTGTTGAAGTTTTTCTCTATCCTGTCTATGCTGACCTGATAGACTTCTGTAAATGCCTTTTGCCAGGGCTTGCCCTGCTTAAGCTCCTCGAAAAGTCTTTTGATTCTGTACTTGGTATATTTCTCGACCAGATAATCAAAAAATAATCTGGATTCCAAATACGCGGCCCTGATTGCCCCCTGATCATCTTTTTTCTCAAACATACCATCAAGGGCATTGATTGAGAACTTGCCATATTTTTTTACGTAATCGGATAAAAATACCTTATCTGAAGCAGTAAAATCTGCATCAGGCTCATTAAACTGCGCAAAACCTTCATTAAGCCATATCGGAATACCGCCTCCCACGTGGATAAAAATCATAGCATGGGCATATTCATGAAATAGCACGCGCTTTAGATTGGCGTCATCTCTTGATATGTCCTGATACCTTAAGCGTATCTTGCCGTCATAGACCCCCTGCGTCCAGTGTGGTTGGGCAGTAGCGGCCTGAAATTGTTCATCATCATAAACAATAACCGGTATTACCGTATCAGAATAAAAACCGAACTGATTTCGTATGCTTCTCCTGGCATCATCTAAAATATCCAATATTGTCCCCACATAGCGAGAATCAAGTTCTTTGTCGAAACGTATCTTGAAAAAAGTTTTTCTCTCTGTGCCGAAATCCCGCTCAACAGCCTTCTCGCGCTTTAAATTCTCTATGCGCTTTTTTACGCCCTCATCCATAGGATTAAAACTAAGAGCTTTTTCCCAGTATTCTAACGCGTCTTTAAAATTATCCTGCTGATAATAAATGTTGCCTGCAAGTATATATGCATCGGGAGTACTTGGTAAAATCACGGCCGCCTCTTTTGCCGTCTTGACGGCAGATGTGTAATTTTCTTTAGCGAGTTGCACACCGGCATATTTAATTAATATATTATACATATTTGTTTTAAGCACTTCGGAATCAGGCGAAAGCTCAAGCGCCTTTTTCAGGCTCTCTTTAGCGGATTTGTAGTTCCCTGAATCGGCATTTTTTAAAGCGAGATTATTATAAAATATCGAAAGCTGCTCTTTTATGATACCGCTTTCAGGGTCAAATCGCAGGGCAGAAAGGCCATTTCTTATGGCATTTTCAAGTTCACCTTTTTGCGAATTCAAGACCGCCAGATTGTGATACGCAACACTTAAGTGCTTATAAACTGTTTTATTATAGGGGTCTGCTTTGTGGGCTGATTCAAAATAAACAATCGCCTGGACATAATCCTTATCGCGCATCCTCTCATTGCCTTTTCTTAAAAGGTCATTGGATATAGCGCCAAAGGAAACACTTACAAGACTTAAAAAAATAAGCGCAGAAAAAAAGATGGGGCGCAGTACTCTGCGCCCCATCTTTTTGTGCCTCGATTTTAAACTGAATGCGGAAGACATTACATCATCCCCATTCCACCTCCCATACCGCCGCCACCCATTGACGGCATTGATGGCTTATCTTTTTCAGGTATATCAGTTATTAATGCCTCTGTGGTAAGCAGAAGCGCTGATATGCTTGCCGCGTTCTGAAGGGCTGTCCTTGTAACCTTGGCAGGGTCTATAATACCTGCTGCCACCATGTCAACATACTCGCCCTTCTGAGCGTCATAACCGACATTCTGCTTCTCGCCCTTAACTTTCTCGACAATAACAGAGCCTTCTGCGCCTGCGTTTTCAGCGATCTTGCGTATCGGTTCTTCCAATGCTCTTTTTACAATATTGACACCGACCCTTTCATCGCCTTTTAACTTAAGCTCGTCAAGCTTTGGTATCGCCCTAAGAAGCGCAACGCCTCCCCCCGCGACAATACCTTCTTCGCTTGCCGCCCTTGTAGCATGAAGGGCATCCTCAACACGAGCCTTTTTCTCTTTCATCTCTGTCTCTGTCGCGGCGCCTACATTTATAACAGCAACGCCGCCTGCTATCTTGGCTAAGCGCTCCTGAAGTTTTTCCTTGTCATAGTCAGAGTCCGTGTCTTCTATCTGGCGCTTTATCTGATTGATTCTTCCCTTGATGTCCGACTGCTTGCCAGCGCCTTCAACTATAGTAGTGTTATCTTTGTCTATAGATATCCTCTTTGCCTTACCCAGGTCATCAAGAGTGATATTCTCAAGCTTAATACCCAAGTCTTCTGTTATGGCCTTGCCGTTTGTAAGGATAGCGATATCCTCTAGCATGGCCTTCCTTCTGTCACCATAACCAGGCGCCTTAACAGCAGCGCATGTAAATGTGCCGCGCAGCTTATTAACCACCAAAGTTGCCAAGGCCTCGCCTTCAACATCTTCCGCGATTATAAGAAGCGGCTTTCCTGTCCTCGCGATCTTCTCTAACAGAGGCAGCATATCCTTCATGATAGAGATCTTTTTCTCATGGATAAGAATATAGGGGTCCTCTAAAGATACTTCCATCTTCTCAGCATCTGTTACAAAGTATGGTGAAAGGTATCCCTGGTCAAACTGCATACCTTCAACAACATCAAGTGTTGTTTCCATGGACTTTGCCTCTTCTACAGTAATAACACCATCTTTGCCCACTTTTTCCATAGCATCCGCTATAAGGTTTCCTACAGTAGTATCACCGTTTGCTGAAATTGTGGCAACCTGCGATATCTCTGTGTGGCCCTTTACCGGCTTTGCTATTGAATTTAAATACTCTACAACAGCGTCAACTGCCTTCTCAATGCCGCGCTTTAAGGCCATTGGATTTGCGCCTGCTGTAACATTCTTTAAACCTTCGCGGTATATCGACTGGGCAAGAAGTGTAGCTGTTGTTGTACCGTCACCTGCTATGTCCGATGTCTTTGAAGCAACCTCTTTTACAAGCTCAGCGCCCATATTTTCAAATGGATCCTCAAGCTCTATCTCTTTTGCTACGGTCACGCCATCCTTTGTAATAGTTGGTGAGCCGAACTTCTTGTCAAGGACTACATTTCTGCCCTTTGGGCCGAGTGTTACCTTTACCGCGTCAGCAAGCTTATCAATACCGGCCTGTATCTTACGCCTTGCCTCATCACTATATGATATCTGTTTTGCCATCTTTTTACCTCCCTTTGTGCTTTCGTTTTTCTGTCATCATAGAAGACGCTATTTCACAATTGCTAAAATATCCTCTTCCTTAACAATAAGCATATCCTCGCCATCAATCTTTATCTCAGTACCTGAGTACTTTCCATAAAGAACCTTATCGCCAACCTTTACTTCTAATGCTACCAACTTGCCATCTTCTGTCCTGCCCTTACCAGCAGCTATTATCTTACCTTCCTGCTGTTTTTCTTTGGCAGTATCAGGTAAGATAATACCACCCTTTGTCTTCTCTTCAGCTTCTAAAGGCTTTATGAGAACCCTGTCTGCTAATGGTTGAATTTTCGCCATTTCCACACCTCCTATGTTTTTTGGCCTTTTGTTAGCACTCTTGACTGACGAGTGCTAAATTTACGTTTAAAGCTTCCCTTTTTTTGCTACTATAAGGATTTTCTTACTGGAGTGTGTATTTTAACAAATTTTCAAATCTTGTCAAGTGTTTTTTTGCAAATCTTTATACGGATTTGACTGGCATGCTTAAAGACTGGGATTTTGTACAATTTTTGACGGCCCTCACTTTATAAATAAACTTGCTCATCGCATAGAGCCACTCCATCTTTTTTGTTGGCGGTATTCTCATATATTCGCGTATGCGTTCTTTATCAGTTGGCCATTTTAATATCATTTTTCGTTCCTCATCCTTTTAATCATTCGCAAAACTTCTAAGTCTATCTTATCAAGAGGTCTGCTTGATACACTCTTCATCTTAATTAGATTGTTTACAGATATAACCGGTATTCTTATGCCTGCACACTTAAAATACTTACAACTCTTTGTTGCCTTTTCATATGTTACAGGCGAATCGATTATTATGTCCAATTCGTTTAAAGAATTTTTTTTGTAAAAATTAAAAGCCTTCATATGTTTTTTGTCTATCCAATCCTGCCTGATTTTTTCATCAGCTAAGCACATAGGGTCAACTGGCTGCTTTGCATAATAACCTTTCGATTTAAGTATTCTTACTATCTTTTTTAAGTTAACATCAGTCATCTCGGCTAATATATCAATATCAGCTGTGCTTCGCAGCGAGCCAAGAAGATTAACAGCGATGCCTCCAACTACGACATATTTGACCTTCTGCCTCTGAAATGCTCTTAAAATATCTTCATATATCAACATAATTGTTTTATTATAATATAAAAACGCGGCTGCTTCAAGGAGTTTATTATTTTTGGCATCTAAATAAACCTCCCGGATAGAAGTGGTACTGTGGTAAATGAATATTTACTCTTATATAAGTCTAAGAATTTTCAGTAAAGTAAGTTTTACGGGAATCAAGTAAGCCTAAAATATTTTCTTTGGTAAATACATCAGCATCAGAAGGGTTATCAAGGAACTTTTCTACATCATCTTTTACTTTGGCCCAATCAACCTGTTTGACTACTTTTTGCAATAATGCACACCACGTAATCTCTGTCGGCATCTCACCTTTCCATCCAGTCTGCTTTAGCGCATTTTGTAGAAAAGAAATGTTCGGCATGATATCTTTCCAGCGAGACAGATACCATCCAAGATCAAAGAAGTCCCTGCCTTTTGTATAATTTCTACTTAGTAGGGCATGAAGTTTGCCTGCGAATAATGATGGTATATCATAAGATAAAAAAGAAAACGGAAAATATTTGTTAACAATTTCGGTTTTTAGTACCGCTCCTTTTGGCGGATTTGTATCAATGTCAAGTTTAATAGAAAAATTCTGCGACTTTAGAGGTGAAATGCCCGCATCAAACATCAACTGTTTAAACTTCAGCATCGCATACTGAACTGTTCTTTTATCATTATAGCTTACAAAGACATCGTAACCTGCAAGCACTAGTTCTTTTTCAATCTTA
Organism: uncultured Planctomycetia bacterium; assembly: GCA_964493115.1. GTDB lineage: Bacteria > Omnitrophota > Gorgyraeia > JABMRG01 > JABMRG01 > CAZBNF01. Next base: position 6,740 of record CAZBNF010000012.1, read on the forward strand.
ACGACTAAATCCTTAAATTCTTGCCTCTTTTCTCCAGTGGTAGAAAAATCAAGGTCTTCTGAAGAGCGCGGGAGATTATGAAGAAATCTTAAGGCTGTACCACCTAAAAAAGCATTAGCACGAAAAAATCCTTCATTATGCATAATTCTTAAAATATATGCCTGTAGATACTCACGCATTATATTTAACTTTGCATTAAAGCCTTCTTTTTGCTCAACTAACTCGAGCACATAATCTCTCATAATCTCTTCTCTTCTTTTAATGTTGAGATAATATAGTCCTTAATAATATTTGCTGCTTTTAATACCTTTGGTTTTTGAAACTTCTTAGCATACTCCATAAGTTTTTTTGTGTTTACGCACTCAACATTTTGCAATCTCAATTCCCGGATATAACTGATGGAAGCCCTTAGTTTCTTAAAATAAAAGAAGTCAAGCAGCGCTTTCTCAGGAGTGGCAATAAAAGCAGTCTGCTTTTCAACTGTCACTGAATTATACCCCCAAAAGAGACTGGCCTTAATATGCCTATAATTAAAAACTCCTACCTTTGTCTTAATAGTCTTAGGGCGCTTAGTTGTAATAGAGGTATAGATACTAACCGCTTCTGGTATTAAGCTGTGATACTCTAAAGCTTTTTCAAGACTGATATAAGAGGGTTGGGTTAAAATAGATGCCAAATGCGGCTCATATAAAGAAACTTTTCGGTATGGCTCAGCAACCACATAGATACCTCTTTTAAGCTGAGTGATCTTACCTGATTTTCTCCAGCGGCTGATCTGTACTTCCATTGAAAGAATATCAGTATCACCTGCATATAAATTTTCTGTATAAATAACAGGTAATTTTTCAGTTTTCTTTAGGAAATCTTCCCAATTCATAGCAGTAATATAGCATATTTGTTAAGTAAATGCAATAGTTTTTATATAAAAAAAGAAAAACCTCCCGGAAACTAGCCCCGTACCAAATTTTGCTTGTTTTACGTTTGCCTATAAATTTGGTTCGGGGGGTGGGGGATACTTCTTATCCCGGGAGGCTGTTAAAAACTACGCGCACATCTCATTGGCAACATTATCAATCAAATCTTTATCCGGTACTGATATGCTTTCAAACTGCGCTCCTATACGGTATATTGATGAATACATATAGCTATCAACCTTCTCATTTCTCACTACCCTTCCTATGCAATCTATTGGCGTTTCTTTAAACGGGAAAACTATCCTTAACTGAATCTTTGTCCCTATATCTACAGGCTTATCATAATTAAACAGCATGCCTCCTGCTCCAAGATCACAGGCGGTAACCATATCCCAGCCAAAAGGGTAAGCAGTCTTTTTTCTCTTCTGCTTAAACCTAAGCCATGACATAAAGCACTTGGCTATCCTCTTGTACTTTCGCCTGTCTTCCATGGTTTCTCACCCCAATCATTGCTGGGAACGAAGCCCCGTACCAAATTTTGCTAACCAACACGTGCATATAAATTTGGTTCGGGGTTACGCCGCCTGTCCAACCAGCTCTTTAAGCCTTCTTATCGTATCATTATCAACAGGCTTAATCCTTATTATACCATCTATCATCTCCGCACTTGCAAAGAGCGCTTCCATATCAGAGTCTGATACGCCTATATTGATGCCGCTTAATTTCATTGATTCAGCAAACTGCTTAAACGGCATATTAAATATCGCCAGCATTACCTGAGCGGCTGTTACCATATTATCCGCTATATCCTGCAGCTGTTCAACCTGTATAAACCTTGTATGCTCTGCCTGTAAAGATAGCTTTGCTTTTGAGTAGACCACTGTTGCAGTATTTACAGCTTTTAATTCACCTGTCACTGTTATATTATATTTTCCTAGCAGCCTTACAGCATCTGCCTTATTTTCGCCATATACAGTAACACTAATGGACTCTCTTACATCTTTCGGCATCTTATCCATTATAGAGCTTAGTGACTGGGCAAGGGCACCTGTAACTGTGTATGACTCAAATACCAGGGCCTGTCCTCTTGTAACAGGCAGGTATCCCGGCTCTATCATCACTGCATTCACTATATTAACCACAGCTTCTGCACTGTCAGATGTAAACTCAGTTGCTGCTGTCTCAAGTTGTGCCATTCTGGGCTTTACAACCTGTGACATTATCGCAAAGATAGGATCAATCACAAGCTTGTTAGCAAGGCCTGTAGGCAGGCCTACTATATCCTTAAGCGCTTTCTGCAGGTCTTTTCTCATTCCTTCAAGCGAACCGCCTTGTTTTTCAAACTTGTGGATGCCATCAACCACTCTATCTGTCAGCTGCTTTCTCTGGGCATCGCTAAATTGTCCGCTCTGGTTTAATGTATCTACCTGCCTTGAAAGCCCTGACAAATTATCATTAATTGTCTGTGCCTGCGCCTGCGTTATGCCCAGGAACCTTGCCTGATAATCTACCGGATTTCCACCACTTACCTGGGCCTCTTTAATGCCGTGTATTATAGACTCAAGTATCACCATGCCCCTGTCATTAAGCATGCTTATTGCTTGTATGAAGGCAATAACATCAGCGTCATTCTGAGCGCTAACACCGCTGTCATTCTGAGCGCAAAATGCGCGAAGAATCTCAATATTATCATTTATTAGCTGCTGGTCCTTCTCGCTAAACTGCCCAAGAAGCGCCTCATCAATCGTGCCGGCTGAAGACTGCTTTGGAGCCTGTGCCTCGACAGCTATTGCAAGCTGTCTTTCTATATCAGCCATTTGCTTCTCAATTGCGTCGATTGAAGCTGGGTCAACATTGCCGGAATTAACCTGTGCTATCATATTATCCACCTGCGCAGCAAGTATTGCAACATCCTGGCCTCTTGCGCTTAATGCTTCTGCCTGGGCCTTTAAGCTATCGAGCTGCTGCTGTATCGCTGATGTATCTGTAGCTGATACAGGTGATTGAGAGGTGGTTTGCGTAGTAGCTGGAACAGCTGTTATAAAGCCTGCGAAAGCACTCTCTAGGGCATCTCTTAAGGTCATAGCTGTTGTAGAGCCATCTTCTCTTCTGTATGATAGTAAGATACCTTTAACAAGTGCCTTTGCTGCGTCACTCTCTTTTATAGCTTCTAAGGAAGCTATATAAGCTTTGAGTTCTGCTTGTCTTGCTCTACCAGTAGTTTTTGCCTGCTGATTACGTGCATCGCTTAAGAATTGGTCTATATTGCTTTCCCATAAGCTATCTATCATCTCATCCTTTGTCATTAGAACTCTTTGACCTGTGTCATCTATCTTTGTAAAGTTTCTAATTCTATAACCAAAATAGTGGCCTGATACCTCGCTACCCATGATAGGTTTAAATGAGCCTCTTATCTTTGTTACTCTTTGTAACAACTCTTTATTGTCAAAGAGCATCTCAACTAATGTCCTATCAACAATAAACTTATTCTCAAACTCCTCTGCTATATCCATTGCAAGGTAAGCTCTGCCATAGCCTCTTGTGCGCTCAGTATGGCTTAACTCATGGAGTAATTGTTCTAATACTAAGAACCCTATTGCATCTCTATCTATCTGGCTGTTATTATCTGTATAGTCTCCTAGTAGCTTTATAAACGATAAGAAGTTACGTGATAGGACAACTGAAGGTCTTAGCTTACCTGTTGCTTGATCCATTGTTTGATTGCTCTGTGCGTTCTCAGCTACTGAGCCGCCTATTAGTGAGCTTGAATCTGATACATATGCACCATCTTTTGCTGAACCTTGTGCTAATGCATCATCTAAAGCTCTTACTAACTTGATATTACCTGTCCTTAAGGCTTCTTCTCTTATGCGGTTAAAGGTATCTATTGCCATATCAAGCGAACTTACAACATCACGCCTTAGGCTATCATCTAGATCTCTTACTTCAACAGACTCTTTTATCAAGTTACCGCTTTGATCTATACTTACCTTTATAGCTTCCTCAGCTAGGTCTGCATACTCTGAAAGTAGACCTTTCTGCTCTTTGGTAGGTTGACCATATATGCTTATTGCTATTTGATCTAGGTCATTTGCGTTAACAGAACCTTGCATATCCATTAACCTATCTATTGCCAATAGTGCCTCTAGGTCTTTTCCATCTGGGTTTAATGACTTACCCTTTATCTTAGCCCATAGGAATATAAAGCGCGCTTGAGCTTCTTTTAGTTTACTTCCTTGAGCAGGGGATAGCCCACTTTCAACAACAGCTTTTTCAGATTCGATCTCCGCTTTTATCTGTGATTGAAGAGCGCTTAACCTTTGCTGAACTTCTGCCTGTTGATCCTTATCGCCTGATGCATATGCTCCTTGAAGCTCTGCATATAGAGATTGTAGTTCTTGCTCATGAGTCTTGCGTACTCTCTTTTTAATCTTATCAAACTCTCTAAATAATATATCCTGTTTTACTCGTGTTAAGCGCCTTAGTTCTGGCCCTATTACCCTTAATATCTCTTTAGCAAGTTTAGCATCTTTATTCTCAACCAACCTATCCCATGCTCTCTTTAGGTCACGTAAGAGTCCTGCTGATTCAGAGCCGCTTACACTGGCATGAGTAGTTACTTGAGATGCAAGTTCTTTTTCTAAGTCCTTTTTGGTCCTAGGTAGAGGTATATGTTTAGCAAGCTCTAATATACCTATTGTTACGACAGTAGCTACTAATGCAGCTAATGCACCTAATGGGCCAAATAGGCCAAATGCCATCCATGCAAGGGCTGATGATGATAGGCCTATGCCAATTTGTGTGCCACTAGCCACAGATTCTAGTCTCTCCTGATTGGTCTCTGAGACATCACTTATAAATGTAGACCATAACTGTACTCTCTTCTTTATTTTTTCTCTTCTTGAAAGAGGGTTGCCGTCTCTATCTGTTGCATTACGTATAGCTTCTTTTTGTTTTCTGTAGGACTCGTTCTTTGCGCGCTGTGTGGCTCTTTTTACCTGCTGGATAACTTGTGGCGTAAGAAGAGTACCCATACCCTGCTCATATATGACTCGTGCCATAGAATCTAGGTTCGTATCTATAGGAAGCTTACCTGATGAGACAAGTACAGTTCTTAAACCTCTTAATAACTTATCTACATCTTTAGACTTTGCGCGGGCTTTAATCCTCTTTGCAATGGAGAGTTTCTTAAAGAACTCATCTGAGTAGCCTGATAATCTTGTTAAAGCCTCTATTACCTCTGAGTCTTCCTTAAGCCTTCTATTATTCATCAGCTTATCAATATATGTTGACTGTGTTCTTCTTAATCTCCATGAATAGTAACCTATCATAAGAGGTGATATTGCAAGTCTTATAATTCTCATACCCTTGATAGCCTGGCTTGTTATAGCAGGCACTACGAAGGCTCCTAAGAATCCATATACTGGAAATACTACTGAACCTGCAAATGCTCCCAAGCTCTGCTTTAGTAACATAGATATGAACATAGGTATCGATACGCCATTCCTGAATGGCTTTAAGATAAAGGTAGCTGGTGACAATGCCCAGTCTCTTGTTCTGTAGTGATCCATAGACTTTTCTCTACCAGGAGACTTCCAGAATCTGAAACTTGTTGGAAGGCCAAGTGCAGGGCGCTCTTCCTTCTTATCATCTTTATGGAACTCTAGGAAACGCTTGGTGTTTACCCAGCGAAGAAGCTTATCTTTTAACTTCTCAACAGTAGATAGTTGTTTTAATTCTAAAACTCTTATGGCTCTAGATAATGGATTGTCTTGATTCAATCTCCTTAATAGGAAATATCTCATATCGAGCTTATCACTTGAGCGAAGAGCGCTTCTAAATCCATCTAAAGCAATCTCATCATCAAAATCTACTGCCTCTACTATGCCTCTATTGACTAGTATATCAAGAGCCTTAAATACGCTTGATATAGACTTGCCATCGCCTTGTTTATCAAAGTTATTCTTTACATATGAGAGCAGACCTAGATCCATGAGTTTAAATAAGATATCTACTGCATATCTCTTAACAAGGACATCATGATCATCATCATCTGAGCCACCAACCAATGCACGTGATAATGCTCTTAATACAAGAGTGTTTGCGATATTGATAAGCTTTATAAATACTCCTATTGCTCTTACGCCTGCTGCAGATACCTTATCGCCATCTTTATAACCTCTTGCCTCTAGCCCGCCTAGTATACGTCTTCTCTCAGCTTCATCTACATCAGCATCTTTTAGGCGCTTATCCTGTGCATCGCGAGTTGAAGATACAAGATGCTCTCTTGCCTCGCCGCTAAAGCGAACTGCATCTGGAAGCATCTCCTGAGTAATGTTCCTATTTATTGCATCGACCATATGTATAAGGTCAACGCTAAATGCGATTCCGCCTGAACCTTCTTCATCAAGCCTCTCTCTTATATCAAGTTCGAGTGTTGCTTGGGCTTGAGCTTCTATGATATATTTTACTTCAGCAGGCAATGCTCCAAAGCGCCTGCTATCATGTGTTATCTCATCAAAGTACTCTTTAGCTCTATCTATAGATGCCTGAAGGGCCTCTATTCCTGACTGAGGTGAGTTTATGTTCTTTAAGCTATCAGGTATATCAATCCTCATCTGGAACTCCTCAGCAAAATCTAAGAGGTATCTTCGTGCAACCTCATCATCTTTTACAGCCTCAGCAAGGTCTTCTAATATCTCAACTGTCTTATTGTCCACGACATCAGATAGTTTTGCATAGAGGGCTTGTATTTTAGCGTCGGTATCAGCTATCTCAAACATATCTAATAGATGTTGCTTTATATCAGATCTGCCAATGGTATCTATACCATCTACTATGGCAGCATCTACTTCCATGCCTACGATATATACATCAAGAGCATGGTACTGTATCTGACCATTCACCTTAACAAGCTTGCCAGATGCATCATATATACCTCTGTCGCGGCCTGCCAGCTGCTTAAAGAACCAGCTAGGTGTACTTGCATCTATAAATGCATAGCATTTATGGCTAGCATCGCCAAAACTTACATCAACACCTCTTGTTGCAGCAGCATTAAAGTAGAATGCAACTCTCTCCTCTGGATGCTGCTGTCTGTATTTACTAACTGTATCTGTTACTGTATCACTTGAATCATCTATCTCATACGTAATATCTTCTTCGGCTGTGCGAATAAGGTTACCCTCTGTATCATATACTCCGGTATACCTTATCCATGCTGTTGACTGATCTTTTACTATGACTGTTTTGAAGCCACCTTCTTTACCAAGGAGCCTATTGATCATCTCCTCCCTTAGGTGTCTCTGATCAGCCATCATTCTACCGTCTAAGAATGTCACTGCATGTTGCTTACTTGCATCAGCTATTGCATGATCTATTGCAATCTGCTCATCCCTTGATAATCTTAAATCTGTTATCCTGGCATAGTCAAAGCTATTACCCATCTGACGTGTCTTTAAACCATATAATATCCAGCTTAATCCGCTTACTGAATCTAAGGTTCCTGAGAATCCACCGAATGTTGCACCTTCATTTACTGCACGTCTGATTGCCTCTGCTATAACAGTAACAGCTGCCTTACCTGATAAACTTACTGAATCCAGATTAGCATTTTTGCCGTGGTTCTCTTTAAATACTATCTCACTGAAGCCTGCAATATAAGGATTTGATATATGTAGATTTGCATTTGCAACTCCGCCTGGTGCAGGGCATATTATATCTTTACCTGGATCATACGCAACATCGCTACCATCAAGCTGTATTATGGCAGCTGCGAATCCATACATAGCCTGCTTAAATGTCTTTGCTTTTGTTCGTTGATTAGTAAACCATAGACCTTCTAAGGTATGGATATCATTTATACTTAACCCATGATTATTTTTTAGATACTTTGTAAACTGATCAAGTACATCTTTATCAAATGTTGCGCTTACTAATTGAATATGTTCTTTGTTCTTCTTCCGTCTTTCGTAATCCTTGTATGATATGGTATCAAGGCCGCTGTCTGTTTTAACACGTACTTCTAACAGGCTCCTGTATGCATCAAGACGTGCGCGATAATCCATATCACCTATTTTAACGCCTTCTACCTCAACGCTCTGTAAGAACTTAAAGACCTGCTCTAACCGCTCTCTTTCAAGAGGTAGTAGCGAACGTGAACCAACACCCATCTGTGCACGCTCTATGAATGCTACTGTATCAAACTCATCATATAATACCTTAGCATCCTTAAATATCTCCTTGACTGCAGAGTCTTTGTTCCAGTCTCTTAACTTTGAAGTTCTATCTCCTAATAACAAGAACTCCCATGCAGTTGCCTCCATATATACTACATGTGCTTCTCTAAAGGCCTTCTTTGCTCCGTTCCTATCATCTACAACATCATGAACATCATACATATCTACAAAAGCATTTCCTTGGTCATCTCTAAAGGCCTCATCAGGATTGATAGATGGATTAGGTGCTTCTTCATTAATAATAGCTACTGTCCTAATCTTTAGCCTATTAAATAACGCATTCATGGCAGCGTTTGTGTTTTTGTTAAACTCTATTCCATTATGCATTACAAATATCATCTTTCTATCAGGAAAGAGCTCGTTGTTTATAATGGCAACCGCTGTAAATACAAAACTTGTCTTACCAACACCTGTTGGTATTCTAAAGACTGTAAAGTCTGTTAATAGGTTTCCAATTATAGCTGATACCTGGTTCACACCGCTTCTTATATCTGCATATTTATATCCTAGCTCACTTGATGCCTCCATCTCCTCTAATGCATGGTTTACTACTTCTGCGATATGCTCTGCTTTTTCCATAGCTTTAGGTGTAAGATGTGCATTCGGATTTACTCTTACGCGCCATGTATCATGTAAAACATTTTGACTATCTGTAACCTGTGTATCAAAAAACTCAAATGAACAATCTGCAATATCAAGTAAAGTACCTGTCTCTGAACCATCAGGCTTAATGGTTACATGGAACCTAGCTCCATTTTCATATGTCCTTGTAAGAGTCGTATCACCATCCTTATCATAATGGACACTGAACCTGCTTCCTTCTGCTACTCTGTAGCTTACTGTTTCGCCATCAGGCTTTACGAACTCAACAGTTATGCCAGGAACCTGAGAGAGTATTGAGACAGCCTTATTTAAGTCCTCTTCTGTTGTAAATGTATGCGTCTTACCAGCAACAGAATCTTTAACTGTATAAGTAGTATCACCTTCTCTGTTTACTGTTAATGTGCGTGCCTCTATACATACCACACCATGGCTTCTTGCATAAGCCTCTACTTCAGCGAATGTGATATCAGTACCTTTCCTAGTGGCATACATCGCAAAGTCAGTAACTGTTGCAGATGCACCATTACCCATAAGCTGATCTGCCACAGACCATACAGGTGCTCTAACAAGAGCAGCATATGCAGCTAACGTAAGATCTCCAATCGTACTAGTCGTATACTTACTCTTTACCGCATCTGGTAAAGCTTCTACCAACTCTGTTCTTCTTGCCTCAACATCCCTAGAAGCGTCACTGCCATCTTTATAGTAATCGAGCTCTCTTATAAGTATATCGCCTGCCATCTTATCTGCTGTCTTTCCAAGTTCACGCACAGTTGAGTTATTGAATGTTGCTGTAGCAGGTGATATTCCTCCGATATCAGGAATGAACTCAACAACCGCCTCTGCTACATTACGAGGAACACCTAGCCCAGCCAGCCAAATAGCAACAGGTCCTTCTATTGCCTGCTCCTTTATGGTTCCCAGTGTTAACTGTAGGAGCTTCTTAACAGCCTGCCATCCGAGATTACCAGTTGGGGTAAGCTCTATCTTTGCGCCTGTTGTTGCAGCTTCGACCGTTCTTTCAATTGCAACCTCAGCAGTCTTCTTTAAAGCCAAGTCTGCGCGTAGTGCTCTGCCGCCTCCTCGTAGGAATGTATCTTTTAGCCATTTAATACCATCTCCAAAAACATTGCCTGCTGCTTGTAACCAAGGTGCAAAAGGTGCAAGTGTTGCGCCGAATTGTAAGCCCATCTTCCATGAATCTACTACATCACCTTGACCAAAGTCTTTAAATGTCCTATATAGCCATGTTTTCATGTTATCTGGATTGTTAGTCCTTGCTAACTTTAATATAGGATCTACCACGCCCTTACCAAACATATTAAATTCTAATAATACATTTGCAGTAGATGCCATCTGACTTGCCAATGTATACCAGGTTGCTTGGCGAACTAATGGATTATTCATATTAATAAGGTTTCCAAGGAATACTAACGGCCTTCCGTCAGCAAATACACCATATGTCGTAGTAACAGCAAGACCTACTAATGCAGCCTTGCCTAATGTAGCCCATCCCCACTCATCTGTGTATTTTCCTATTCCTACATAACTTAAACCTGTTGTTGTTCCAAAGAGTGCTGCTACGCGTGCCATTGATATACCTTTACCTGCACCATATACCTGACCTGCTACACCTGTCTGCTGAGCAAGCCCTGTAAAGCCTGTTGCTGCCATTGTTCCTACTGTATAAAGAATAGCGGCCTCTGCTCCATAGAGCATTGAGCGTGCTAAGTTGCCCCATCCCCATTGGTCTTCATTGACACCGATGCTTACAAAACTTACTCCAGTACCAAATGTAAAGGCTAAACCTGCTCTTATTGCAAGTTTTTTACCGACACTTAATCCTGCCTGTTTTGCAATTTGAGTTGCTGCCCCTGTTGTTGCAGTGGCTGTAGCTGTAGCAGTCGTTCCTGCACCCAAAACTCCTATAACACTTCCTCCAAACATAACAGCTGCAACCTCGTTAACAAACTTCATGAACCTAAAGTAACTGTGCCAGAGTTTAAAGGTATTGCTATTCCATGTAGCACTATAGGC
>CAZBNF010000012.1:17631-19833 GCA_964493115.1 uncultured Planctomycetia bacterium
TAAAGTAACTGTGCCAGAGTTTAAAGGTATTGCTATTCCATGTAGCACTATAGGCATCCCTTCTTGCTACCTCATCCTTATTCTGCACACTTACAAAACCTCTTAAGCCATTCTCACGGCCCGTGGTAAAAGTATCTAATACAAAACTCTTTGCGCTAAGGTTAGATCTATCAGTTATATCAACGCTCATATCCATTGCGCCTAAGAACAGAGCTGCTGCCTTTCTATTGACATACGACCTGCCAAATGCAAGCGCACTCCCCCAACCAAGGGTATTTCTTGCCTGCATATCAGCTAGCATAAATATAAGACCTCTATCAGTAACATCAAGACCATCTGCTCGTCTTTCATTGGCAACCATTGCACCAACTGCCATTGTAAGATCAAAGGCTATGGCAGACTCCTGTGCTACTATGGATATCGCATCAAGCAGGGCCTGTCCGCTGAGATTAGGTAATTGCGCTGCTGCTATCTTTAGATTTACAGAATACTCGTTTGTTAATCTATCTGCAAAATTCTTAAATATGTTCCATCTTAAATCAGTCAAAGCTTTATCTGTACCACCTGTTTTACCATTAAGAGCTTCTCTTTTTCCTTGGCTGATCTGAATTCCGATACCATCAAAACTTCCAAGATGGAAACTCATATTCGTTAATGTATTCTCTATCAGCATCTGCTGTATTGCACCAAGATAGCTTTGTGCGGCAACATCTGTTTCAAATCTTCCATCTGTATTCATAAGGTGCGCTGAAAGATCACTTAATGCGCGATGTGCTGTAAATATCTGATCATACGCTGCCATGACAATATGCTGCTCTAATGTATCTGCGTATTGCTGATACCTTGACTTATCGAGTAAGCCGCTCTTTATCGCAGCTTCTGCGATCTTTAAAAGAGCTGCTGTACGATATTGAGGCATAATGCCTGTATTATTCATTGCAGCCTCTGACTCTTCATTACCAAAGCTGTGTTTCCATCCATAATCATGTAAAAGAGACTGGGCCTGTTTTGTGCTGTAATCGAATTCTTTCTGTAAAAACTTTATAGCATCTTTCTCTGGCATAGAGATAAATGCGAGCGAAAGCATTCTATAGGCCTTGCCTGCTTCCTGATTCTGAGTATATAGTGTCTCAACTTGTAAATCCTGACGTGTATAAACTTCATATGACTTTATATCATAAGTAAGGTCATATCTTTCTCCAGCAATATCTGCTTTAAAACTGGTCATCATGCCAAACTCATTGAATCTTAAGTCTATGTTCTCTAATTGAGATGTCCTATCAAGCAAATCATAATGGTCAAAGAAGAGTTTTGCGAATCTATTTGCCATATCTACATCTTTCTGAAAATCAGCGTATGCTATCTCTCGTATTCCCCATGTTCCTAAATCATAGCCCACTAAACCTGAAAGATGCGCCTGTACTGAGCCTGTTGCAAAACCGATTGATATTGTTCCTTCTCCAGCCAACTCATCACCAAAGAATCCGTTTGTCTTGTTTTGTAAGGATGATATAAGCCCTCTTGCATCCTCAGCAGACACACCGCTTGCTGAGATAGTGAATCCGTAATGGCCTAGTGCAACCATGTACTTTACAGTCTTCATGCCTTCAGAAGCTGCGTTTATTGCAGCCTTTCGCATTGGATTTAAGTCGCTTGAGACATCAAGCCATCCACCGTGTATTCTGGAATAATAGCTTTTTACAGCTCTATCAAATCTACTGAAATCTCCTTCCTCAATAGCTGCTCTCATATATACTGCAAGACTCTTTTTTATCACGCCAAGCTTTTCCTCATAACCATCCCAACCACTCTTAGGTCCTGTATAAGGTCTGGCATAACTATAATAAATATCCTGCTTTAGTGTCTCTTCCTGGAACTCTGCCCTTGCGAGGAATTCTGCAACATTGTTTATTATGGTTTGCACAAACTGTTCTACCTGTGTTGGATCTGTAGCAACTATCTTTGCCACTGTTACACTCTTTGACAACTTAAACTCTTCTAATGCAATGGCTACTCTTGCCTCAACAAGTTCTGCTCTTTCTGTTTCTGATAATCTGCTATTAGGGTCAATAAAAGTACCAATCTGTTTTGTGAGTTCTTCCTTAGATGCCTCTCCAAGAACAAGGCCTTCTATGACTATTTCCTGGCTAGTGCCATTAGCATCTTTTACGCTATAGCGCCTTGTAAATTCAACTGTCCTGT
>CAZBNF010000013.1:0-19575 GCA_964493115.1 uncultured Planctomycetia bacterium
AAGAGACTTCCAAAGACACTATATCAAGTTACGCCGTTGTTTTATTGGAGGTTACCGCTTAGGAACGCTTCTCAAGCACGGGTACTCGTGCTTGAGAAGCGTTCCTAAGAGAATAGGAGATTGATATGGGCATATTACTTATAATAATAGCGGGGATAGTTTTAATTTTCACAGCAATAGGAATTATCTTCAGAGACGAGGTAAGGGCTGTATTTGACAGAGATCCGGCGGCCTCAAATTATATTGAGGTTCTGCTTACATATGCAGGCCTCCACGCTATTATTCTATACAGGATAGCACATTTTTTGTATGGTTTTAAGATACCGCTTATTCCAAGGATAATATCGCAGGCAGCCCGTTTCTTCACAGGCATAGAGATACACCCGGGCGCTGTTATAGGTAAAGGTTTTTTCATAGACCACGGCATGGGTGTTGTTATAGGGCAGACAACTGTGATAAAAGACAATGTAACTCTTTTTCAAGGTGTTACACTTGGAGGCACAGGCAAGGAAAAAGGCAAGCGCCACCCCGATATAGAGGATAATGTTGTTATAGGAACAGGGGCTAAGGTGCTGGGAAATATAACCTTAGGCGCGAATTCTTATATAGGTGCAAATGCAGTTGTTATAAAAGATGTACCGGAAAATTCCACAATTGTGGGTGTGCCCGGCAGGGTTACAAAACAGGCAGGAAAAAAGATAGATATCGCACTTGACCATGTGCATGTGCTGGATCCTATAAAGCAGTCTATGGAGGCGCTTGAAAAAAGGATCCATGACCTTGAAGAAAGAAAATGAAGATATATAATTCACTTACCAGGGCCAAAGAAGAATTCGTACCGCTTAACGGCAATACGGTGAATATCTATACCTGCGGAGTGACTGTCTATGATGCATGCCATATCGGCCATGCGCGCAGCCTTTATGTATTTGATTTAATAAGACGTTATCTGGAGTACAGAGGCTATAGTGTAAATTTTGTGCGCAATATAACCGATATAGATGATAAGATTATAAACCGGTCCGTAGAGCTTGGTATATGCTGGCAGGAGCTTGTTGATAGATATATAGCAGACTACAGGCAGGATCTGGATGCCTTAGGGATACGGTGTGGTATTTTGGATCCGGACGGAGAGGAGCCGAGGGCAACCAAGAATATACCCGAGATAATAGAATATATAAAGGTGCTCATCGAAAAAGGTTACGCATACGAATCAAAAGGCGACGTGTATTTCGAAGTCAGGAAATTTTCTGGCTACGGCAAGCTCTCGGGCCAGGACATTGAAAAAATGCGTGAAGCCGTAAGGATAGAGCCCGGTGTCAATAAAAAAGATCCCCTTGATTTTGCCTTGTGGAAAAGGTCTAAAGAAAAAGAGCCCTCGTGGGACAGCCCCTGGGGCAAAGGCCGCCCTGGTTGGCATATAGAATGTTCTGTCATGAGCCAGAAATTTTTAAAGGCCTGTACACTTGATATACATGCAGGCGGCGCAGACCTTGTATTTCCTCATCATGAAAATGAAATAGCCCAGTCGGAGGCCTATTCAGGCAAGCCTTTTGCAAGGCAATGGATTCATCACGGGCTTCTTACGATAAACGGGCACAAGATGTCCAAATCTTCGGGTAATTTCATAACAATAAAAGACGCGCTTAAGAAGTATAATTTAGATGCTATCAGGATATTATTCTTGCAGGCCCACTACTCAAGTGCTGTGGATTTTTCAGAGGAAAAAATAGCACAGGCAAATGCGGCGCTTGAAAGATTGCACATATTTTTTGATAAGGCAGCCAGGCCCGGCGATAAAAATGCAACAGGCTTGATGCCCGAAGAAAGATCCAGGAAAAATATTGATATACTAAAACAGGGTTTTATAGATGCTATGGATGATGATTTTAATACCCCTCAGGCGCTTGGCAAGCTGTTCGAAATAATAACGCTGGCTTATTCAGATTCTACAGGGGGTAGCGCTTGCATGGCTTATGCAGCTAGAGTCATTGAAGAACTTGCCTTGATATTTAATCTTCAACTTAAGCCGGATATTGGGGTTGACCATGATCTTGCATCATATATCAGGTCTATGATAGATAAGAGAAATACCTGCCGCAGAGAAAAGGACTTTAAATCAGCTGATTCTATAAGAGATGACCTGCGGGCCAAGGGTATTGTGATCGAGGATGATAAGGGAGAAACATCATGGCGAAAGCTCTGAAAAAAGGTCTATTTATAACATTGGAGGGCCCTGAAGGGAGTGGGAAATCCACCCAGTCAAGGTCGTTAAAGAGATTTTTACAGCAGAAAGGTTTTAAGGCTATACGCGTATGGGATCCAGGAAGCACAAGGCTTGGGGAGTCTGCCAGAGCTATACTGCTTCATTCTAGAAACAGCATATCAGCTAATGCGGAGACTATGCTGTATCTTGCCGCAAGGGCGCAGCTTGTCGATGAAAAGATAATCCCTGCCTTAAAAAAGCACAGTATTGTTATATGCGACAGGTTTGCCGACGCAACCCTGTGCTATCAGGGTTACGGGCTCGGCGTTGATAAGGCAAAGATAAAGGTGTTTAATGATTTTGCAACCAGGTCTATAATGCCTGATATAACATTTTTCCTGGATACTAATGTATGCGCAGGGCTTAAAAGATCGAAGCAGGTAAAAGGTTTTTCCGACAGGATAGAGAGAAGAGGCCGTGATTTTCATAACAAGGTGAGAAACGGTTATCTGGCAGTCGCCAGAAAATCCCCAAAAAGAATAAAAAGAATCTCTATCGACACTAGTGATGAGAAGAACACACAGGCGATTATAAGGAAATTCGTAATAGATGCCATTAAAAGATATCAAAGCCCAAGATAAGGTTGTTGAATTTATCAAGAGAAGTTTAGCATCTGATAAGCTCTCGCATGCCTACCTTTTTTTGGGCGCAAGCGGTGTTGGAAAACATAAAGCAGCGAAGGAGTTCGCAAAGTTTTTAAATTGCACTTCAAGGACTGACGATAGTTGTGGCAAATGCCCTTCGTGTATAATGATAGATAAAAAAGCGCACCCTGATGTTTTTTTTATTGAAAAGGAAACAGGAAAGAAAAACATTTCGATAGACGCTATAAGGGTGTTGCAGGTTAAGCTTTCATTGAAACCTTTCCAGGGAAGATTTAATGTGGCAGTTATTGATGCGGAGGACCTGGCCGAGGAGGCCTCTAATTCACTTTTAAAAACACTAGAGGAGCCATCATCAGGTACAATATTCATACTTATTGCCTCGATTCAAAAAGCCCTGCTCGATACAATGGTGTCACGTTGTCAGATAATGAGATTTAAGCCTTTGTCGCAGGCGGAAGTTGCGCATATATTGATCAACGATTTCGATATTGATGAAAAGGAGGCAGTATTTTTATCGTCTCTTTCGGGCCGTAATGTCACCAAGGCCCTGTTTTTAAACGACGAGAGTGTCATATCCTGGAAAAACAGGATAATAGATAATTTTTCAAACTGCGGCAGTTCGGATCCGGATCAGGACATTATATCCGGTAATGGCCTGCTTTCCAATGAGCAGGCATGCGATACGCTGACCGGATTTTACAGGGACGTGCTTGTATATATGTATACAAGCAAAAACGATTTGTTGATAAATGCTGACAGGCTTGAAGATATAGCGGCGATTTCAAAGAAAGAGGACAGTTTAAAGATACAGCAAAAAATGGGGTATATCGAAGAGGCAAAAGATGCCTTTCGGGCTAACGCAAACGCGAAACTTACTTTTAGCCTTCTCAAAGAAAGGCTGATCGCGTAGAAAGACAGAAATTCCCTCAGTAAAAATCGATCCGTACTTAGTGGGAAAACGTAAAGAAGGGATAGCCATGATTAAAGTTGTGGAGATAAAACAAGGAAGCGGAGGCAATACCGCTCATTACATAACAGGCGATTTCAAGGTCCTGGCAGGGGATTATGTTATAGTTGAATCCGACAGAGGGTTAGACTACGGTGAGGTATTATCAGGCGAGGAGATAGTGCTTGATAAGACCATGCCGCAGAAGGGACAGAAAAAGATCATACGCATTGCCACATCTGCTGATATAGACAGGATAGATCGTAATCGCAAGGCGGCAAAAGAGGCGATAAAGACATGCGGCAGGAAGATAGCTGAGCGCGGCCTTGATATGAAACTTATAGATGCTGAACTTTCGTTTGACTGCAGCAAGATGATATTTTATTTCAGCGCGGAAGAGAGGGTGGATTTCAGAGAGCTGGTAAAAGACCTGGCCAAAATATTTAAGGCCCGTATAGAATTAAAACAAGTAGGTGTGCGTGATGAAGCGAAGATGTTTGGCGGATTCGGACAATGCGGCAGAGAGCTTTGCTGCTCCAGGTTTTTAAAGGATTTTGAACCTGTGACCATAAAGATGGCAAAAGACCAGAACTTGCCGCTTAATCCCACCAAGATATCAGGGGTATGCGGCAGGCTTATGTGCTGCCTTTCATATGAACATAAATGTTATAAGGAATCCGCTAAGGGGTTGCCCAGGATAAGCCAGCGCGTAAAAACCAGCGACGGACTGGGCAAGGTAGTGGATGTAAACTATCTTAAGCGCATAGCCACAATAGAACTTGAGGATGGCCGGCATATAAAGATAGATTACAATAAAGAGCAAAAGTAGAAAAATATGAATGAAAAAACGTTTTATATAACAACGCCGCTTTATTATGTGAATGCGCGGCCCCATATAGGGCACTCGTATACCCAGATAATCTGTGATTGCATTTCAAGGTATAGGAGGATTAAGGGGGAAGAGGTATTTTTCCTGACAGGCACCGATGAACACGGCCAAAAGGTTTTGCGCTCAGCAGAAGATGCCGGCATGGATACAATGGAATTTGTAGACGGCGTTGTGCTTAAATTTAAAGATTTGTGGCAGAGGCTTGATATAAAGTATGATGACTTTATAAGAACCACCCAAAAACGCCACATAGATACTGTGCAGAAAGCCCTGACATTGCTTTATGAAAAAGGGGATATATATCAGGATGAATATAAGGGGTTTTATTGCACCCCGTGTGAGACTTTCTGGCCGAAGTCCCAGCTTGCGGACGATCTTTGCCCTGACTGCAAAAGACGCGTTGATGAGATATCCGAGAAGAATTATTTTTTTAAGCTTTCCAAGTATCAGCAATGGCTGGTAGATTATATAAAAGATAACCCGGGTTTTATAAAGCCTGATTTCAGGGCAAATGAGGTGCTCGGATATCTTAAAGAGCCTTTAAATGACCTTTGTATATCAAGGCCAAGCCAGCGCCTGAGGTGGGGCATAGGCATACCTTTCGCAAAAGGACACGTAACATATGTATGGTTCGATGCCCTGATAAATTATATAAGTGCCTGCGGGTGGGCTGATGATAAAAAACGCTTTAACAGTATCTGGCCCGCGGATTTTCATATTATAGGTAAAGATATACTGCGCCCTCATACTGTTTATTGGCCTATAATGCTCTATGCTTTAGGCATAGAGCTCCCAAAGACGATATTCGCTCATGGCTGGTGGCTTATATCAGGAGAAAAGATGTCGAAATCCAAAGGTAATGTTGTAGATCCTTTTTATGTTATAGATAAATACGGTAAAAATGCCTACAGATATTTTATGCTTCGTGAAATAAGCCCAGGTCTTGACGGGGCCTTTTCTGAAGAGGCATTTATCACGCGTTTCAACAGCGACCTCGCCAATGATATCGGTAATCTTTTAAACAGGACGCTTACGATGGTTGAGAAATATTTTGACGGGGTTGTGCCCGGGCGCGGGGCGCCGGACGCGAAAGCAGAAGAGATCGAATCTGAATTAAAAGAACTGCCTGGCCGCGTTGATAGTTTCATGTCAGAACTGAAATTCAACCAGGCGCTTATGGCTGTATGGGAGATGATAAATATCGCCAATAAGCACATCGAAGTTTCTAAACCATGGGAGATAGCCAAATCAGGCGATACCCGGCGCCTTGAGAATGTTATATATATGCTGCTTAAAGTCTTAGAGCATTGCGTGTTCTTATTATATCCTTTTATGCCGGATGCCGCCATGCAGATAGCGGGCCAGCTTGGCATGGAGTTGGACGAAAAGGCAATAAGCCTTAATAATATAGGCGAGATCCTAAAGCCCGGATTAAAGATAAAAAAAGCCGATCCGATATTTCCTAGAATACAATGATAGAAACGCATGCCCATCTTGATTTTCCTGATTATGATAAAGACAGAGATAGTGTTATCCAAAGGGCAAAGAGTTCAGGCATAAGTGCAATTATAAATGTTGGTTCAAGCATTCAAGGAAGCCTTGCCTCTGTTGAACTGGCAAAGAATTATAATTTCATATATGCTGCCTGCGGAGTGCATCCTCATGATGCGAAGACAGTCAGTCCTGATACAATAGAAAACATTAAAAAACTTATAACGTCTACAAACAGGGTTGTTGCCATAGGGGAGGTGGGGATAGACCTTTACAGAAATCTATCACCAAAAGATATTCAGTATAATGTTTTATCTGATTTTTTAAAAATGAGTAAAGACCTTGGCCTCCCTCTTATAATACATTGCAGGGAGGAAGCGCCTGATAAGCAGGAGGCATCTGATATGCTGTTTCAGGCTATGCGAGAAACACTTGATATGCCATATAAGGGTGTCATGCATTGTTTTTCAGGAAATGAGCATCTGCTCAAGACATGCCTTGACGCAGGCCTTTATGTTTCTTATACGTGCAATGTAACATATAAAAAGGCGGATAATTTAAGAGCTGTTCTTAAGAAAACGCCGCTTGAAAGGCTTTTGCTTGAGACAGATTCCCCTTTCCTGAGCCCGCGGGAAAAAAGAGGCACAAGAAATGAGCCGGCCAATATACAGCACCTCTTAAAGGCAGTATCGGAAAGTATGGGTATATCAGAACAGGAAATAGAAAATCAGACTGATAGGAATGCTCATAACTTATTTTTTAAAACGTTTTTGGCAGATAAGCACGCAAGTTAACCTGGCATCGGGATTATATGAATATGAGATTTGACACCATAGCCTATAAAAACAACAGACTGATTATAATAGACCAGAGGCTGCTTCCTGGTAGATTAAAAAAAATAGAGGCACGAAATGCAAAAGATGTTTATAGCTATATAAAAAACCTCGCGGTAAGGGGAGCCCCTGCTATAGGAGTTTTTGCCGCATATGGTATATTAATCGGGATCAAGAAAATAAAGACCGATGACAAGAAACAGTTTTTTAAAGAGCTTACGCGCCTTGCGGGCTATCTTAAAAAGAGCCGTCCCACTGCGGTTAATCTTTTCTGGGCACTCGAGAGGATGCTAAAAACAGCGGATGGAAATTATACAAAAAGTTTAAAAGGTATAAAGATGGCATTAGAAAAGGAGGCACGCGCTATCCATAGAGAGGATAGGGCTATGTGTGAAAAAATAGGTACGCATGGCGCTATGCTTATAAAAAAGAATGACAGAGTGCTTACGCACTGCAACGCCGGCTCTCTCGCAACCGGTGGTATGGGCACAGCGCTTGCGGTTATATATAAGGCAGAGAAGCAAGGTAAGAATATAAAGGTATATGCTGACGAGACCAGGCCTTTGCTGCAAGGTTCGCGCCTTACTGCGTGGGAACTGAAAAAAAGAGGCATAGACGTCACTCTTATATGTGATAATATGGCAGCTGCAATTATGAAGCAGGGCAAAATAGACAAGGTGATAGTAGGCGCCGACAGGATTGCCCGAAATGGCGATACTGCAAATAAAATAGGAACTTATTCATTGGCAGTTCTGGCAAAGGCGCATAATATACCATTCTATGTTGCGGCACCGGGTTCTACCATCGATCTCTCTATTAAGGATGGCAGCCAGATACCGATAGAAGAGCGTCCTGCCAAAGAGATAAAAAAGATATCAGGCATACGTACCGCACCTGCTGGAGTCAAGGCATATAATCCTGCCTTTGATGTTACGCCTGCTGATTATATCAGTGCTATTATAACTGAAAAGGGCATATTTAAAAAACCGTATAGAAAAAGTTTAAACCCTTGAAAGACGCTTTCAACAAAAATTTAACAAAATAAATTATGAGAAGACATTTATCAGATATAGGTGAATTCGCTCTTATAGAGAGTATAGCGAAATCTGTAAAGACAGGCCCCTCTGTGATAAAGGGTATTGGTGATGACTGCGCTGTCTTAGAATATAAGAAGAATAAACACCTGCTATTTACGACAGATATGATTATAGAGGGAGTCCACTTTGATTGCAAAAAATCATCCCCTTTATCAATAGGCCGTAAAGCGCTTGCTGTAAACATAAGCGATATAGCTGCCTGTGGCGGTATACCTAGATGGGCAGTGGTATCAGCCGGCATACCAAAACATATCACCAGTTCTTATGCTCATGATATGTACAAAGGCATAACCAGTCTTGCGCAGAGATTCGGCATCGATCTGGTAGGAGGAGATACAAACTGCTCTAAGAAGTTGGTCTTATCAATCGCCCTTTTGGGTGAAGTTTTAAAAGATGAACTTGTCCTGCGGCAGGGTGCCTGCCAGGGAGATTCATTAGTCATTACAGGCCCTCTTTATGAAAAACCCGATCACCTTGGGTTTACCCCGAAACTGAAAGAATCGCGGTTTATTGTGAAAGAACTTATGCCGACTGCCATGATAGACATATCAGACGGGCTTTTATCGGACCTTGAGCATATATTAAAGAAGAGCCGTAAAGGGGCCTTTGTTTACGAATCATTAATACCGGTTGGCGGTAAAAAGACATCTGTTAAGAAGATTATTAATACAGGAGAGCAATTTGAGTTATTGTTTACCATGCCTAAAAGCATGCTCCGGTCTATACCAAAGAGTTTTTACGTTATAGGGGAGATATCAGGAGACAGGCCTTCCATTACTTTTGTCAGCCGCTTGGGCGAAAGAAAAAAGATAAGCCCCGGGGGCTATACACACTTTTAAATGAAAAAATATATTATCTCAGATAGCCCGGAGGCAACGCAGCGCTTAGGTGAATCTTTGGCCAAGCTTCTTGAGCCAGGCGACAATGTTATCCTTAACGGAACGCTTGGTTCAGGTAAGACGCTTTTTACAAAAGGTATTGCAAGGGGCCTTGGGGTAGAAAAGCCCGAATATGTAAACTCCCCCTCCTTTGTTCTTGTGAAAGAGTATAAGGGCCGTATAAATCTATATCATTTTGACCTGTACCGACTTGATAACCTTGAGGATATAGAGTATATCGGTGTAAAAGAATATTTAAATGGTGACGGCATTGCGGTAATAGAATGGGCCCAAAGGATGAAAGGGCTTTTATCGGAAGAGCATCTGAACGTCCATATAGACATCACAGGCCAAAGCGAAAGGCGGTTTTCGTTTAATGCCCACGGGAAAAGGTATGATCATATTATCAGCAGATACGTCAAGCGATAAATTCAGCCTTGCTGTTTTAAGAGGCAATGATATCGTGGCCCGGTTTAATGCTGTTTCTCCGAACAGACAGTCTTCTGATATGCTGCCTGAGATCGATCGCCTGTTGACTGGGAACTCATTAAACATAAAGGATATAGATCTTTTTTGCGTAGGGTTGGGACCAGGTTCATTTACAGGGCTTCGAATAGGTGTAACGATTATGCGCACAATGGCGCTTGCATTAAAGCGGCCAATAGCAGGCATACCGAGCATAGATGCTATAGCCCATAATGCCCGCGCCTGCAAAAAAGATATTTGCGTTATAATAGATGCTAAACAGCGTAAGGTGTATGCGAGGATTTATAGGTTCAAAAAAGGTATCCTGGCCCCGGCAGGCAGGATAATGCTTTTGGAAATAGAAGAATTTCTTAGCAGAGTAAAATCACAGGTGCTTTTTTTAGGCGATGGAATAAAAATTTATAAGGATATTATATTGAAGTCAGGCATTAGCAGGGACAGCCTTACGCCTGAGGCGATATGGTATCCCCAAGCAGAAACAATAGGAATGCTTGGCCAGAGAAAGATAAAGAGCAGGGGTAAGGATAATGTCTTTACACTGGCCCCTTTGTATATATATCCGAAAGAATGTCAGATCAAGAAGAAGCGGTGATGGTGAGTGATGGTACAAAATAAGAGTACATATGCTCCGACGCGGATAGAGATAGACCTTAAGGCAATAAGGTATAATCTGTCGCAGATAAAAAAACTTATTAACAGCAATACCGCAATACTTGCACCTGTTAAAGCCAATGGTTATGGCCATGGGATATTGCAGGTTTCTGAAGTATTGGTCGGATCAGGGATAGATTATCTTGGCGTAAGCACCGTAGATGAAGCCGTACTCCTCCGGGAAAATGGCTTTAAGAAAACACCAATACTCATGCTGGGATCAATTCTTGCCCAGGCAGCATGCCATATTGTTGAATATAATATCACCCAGGCAGTAGGGGATGCGCAGTTAGCCTTGGCAATAAATAAATGCGCCAGGAAACAGGGCAAACGGGCAAAGGTACATATAAAGATAGACACAGGTATGGGCAGGATAGGGGTATGGCATGAAGATGCAATGCGTCTAGTTCTGGCAGTATGCAATATGAAAAACCTGAAAATAGAGGGCATATTCAGTCATTTCTCCAGTTCGGATGAAAACAGCGTTCTTACCCATACGCAGATACAGGTATTTTTATCGCTTATAGAAGCAATAGAAAAATCAGGCATACATATAAGGTATAAACACATGGCAAACAGCATGGCTGTAATTGATTATAATAATTCTCATATGAATCTTATAAGGCCGGGGCTTATACTTTATGGCCTATGGCCAAAGCCCAGCCAATCAAAGGTCAAGATAAACTTAAGGCCAGCTCTAAGTTTAAAAAGCAGGATAGTGTTTTTAAAAGATGTCCCGCCAGGCAGGGCCATAAGCTATGGGGGTACTCATACTACAAAAAAGCATACAACCATAGCAACAATACCGATAGGATATGGAGATGGTTTAAGCAGAAGGCTTTCAAATAGAGGTCATGTTATTATAAGAGGCCAAAGGGTACCTATAATAGGCAGGGTATGCATGGATCAGATTATGGTGGATGCAGGCAATGTTAAAGGCGTGAAAAAAGGTGATACAGTTACCTTAATAGGTAGACAAGGTAATGAATCTATTTCCGTGGAAGAGATTGCAGGTCTTTGTGATACTATACCTTATGAAGTTGTGTGTTGGCTTGATAAACGAGTTCCGAGGTTTTACAAAAGTTAGCAATTTTTGATTAAAGCCGAATTTAGAATTGTGCCCATGTCTGAATATAAAAGTTATATTTTCAAAAAAGATAGATTTATAGAGATTTTGAGAGTTTTAATTAGATTTAAAGAGATTTATACTAAAAATATCCCATTTTTACCTATTGACTACCCACGCTAAATACTATATACTCCCATCATAATGTATCAAGGTATATCAGGAGCTATTAGCTGGTCTTAACAGTTTTATCTGATAAAGGAAATATTATGAAAGCAGAGAAATACTATTCTGCAAATGAAGTTGCCAGGCTTTTAAGTATTTCAAAGCAGACCCTGGTGAGATATGAGTCAAAGGGTATATTCCCTAATGCCAGGCGCAATAAGGTTAATGACTGGCGTGAATACACTATAAATGAGATTAATCATTTAAGAAAGCTAATAGGCAGGACGTCATAATGTCAAATACAGCGGTTGGTATATACATATCATCAAAAAATGTGGATATAGTTGAGCTTGCAGGCTCTAAATCAGCCCCTGTGCTTTCAGGTTTCACGAGGCAGGAAATCCCGCCTGAATCTTCAATGCTTACCGAGACAACACAAGAGAGTAAAAACAATCAGCAGGACCGTGTAGCGGTTGCAATAAAAGAGGGCCTTGATAAGCTGAAGATAAAGCCCCAATCGGTCCAGACGGTACTTTCATCTAATGATGTCATGATAAGGTATTTTGATATGCCCGCACTCCCTAAATCAGAGCAGGCGCAGGCTGTAAGGTTTGAAGCAAAGAAATATGTGCCATTTAAATTAGATGAGATAGTAAGTGATTTCAAGGTTCTACCTCCTTCTAAGTATAAAAAATCAATGGATGTCTTCTTTATATCAGCGCCCAAGGAAAAACTTAATACGCATATAGGTAAATTTACCGCGGCAGGAGTACGGGCCGCAGGCATAGATATCATGCCCTTTGCCATTTTGCGCATGCTGATGCTTAATAAGAAGGCGGAGGCAAAAGACATCCTGGTGATACTTTATGCCGATAATGACAGAGAGAGCGTTTCAATCCATATTATGGAATCAGGCATGCCGTTTATGAGCAGGGATCTTAAGGTAATGACTGACGATAAGGATGCCCTGTTTGAAAAGATAGCAAGCGAGCTCAGGGTCTCGATAGACTATTATCGCAGGCAAAAGGCGAGGCACGATGTGTCAAAGATTGTCATTTGCGGTGAGCCGCTACTTACAGGGTTAGATGCCTATATAGCCAATGAATTGAAAATCATAACAGAGACATTTTATGATTTTTCAAAAGTAAAAAATGCGAATAAGACGCCGCCCTCAGCAATAGTGGCGCTTGGTACAGCGCTCGAGGGGCTTGGAAAATCTAATTACAGCGTAAACCTTTCCCCTTTTCAGGCCGGTATTCAGAAAAGGCAGGCAATCAGTGTTATCGCGATAGAGGCAATCGCGGCGATTTTAATAGTACTAATTACATATTTTTTTGCCAGCCTACCCTTAAGAGGTATTGTATCCCAATCGCGGCAGTTAGATAAACAAGCCTCGGCCCTTTCTAAGGCGACATCTTTATTGGATGTTAAAAAACTTACTGACACAAAAAAGGATATGGTTGAAGGCCTAAAGTTTTTACAGCTCGTACAGGCAAACAGGGCATCAATAGCCCAAAAGCTTTCTGTTATAGCAAAGAACACAGCAAGCCAGAGGGCATCTGCCGGAGGCCTGTGGATAAACAGGTTAAGCTTTAGAGAGGTGTTTGTGAAAAGTGCTTCAAAATTACCGACAGATATAGCTCGTGAAATACTTATATCAGGAAGTTCATTTTCCCGCGATGGTTCCGGGGAGACAGAATATGTAAACAGATTTTTTGAATCTCTTAAAACAGATAAAAAATTTATGGACTATCTTAAATTTATAGAATTAGGCTCCATAGAAAGAAGCAACGTTGAAGGGCAATGGGCTGCCAGCTTTGCTGTGTCGGCGTATTCGCAGAAGTTATCTGATACAGCAAGCCAAAGAGGCAGGAGATAGGCATGCTTAAAAAGTTCGGCATAGACCTTGATGATAAGAAAAAATCCATTATTCTGGCTGCGGCAATTGCCGTTGTAACGTTTCTTATATGTTCAAGTATTGTAAAATCACATTTGAGAAAAGGGGATGGCCTAAGGCAAAAGATCAAAGACCAATCTCAAAAAATAGCCCTGCGGGCAGACATAGAAAAAATAGAAAAAATTCAGCAGGGATATGCGCAATATCTTTATGATAATATAGATCAGCAGGCATTGAGGTCTATTATATCAGGCCTGGCAAGGGAGGCGGGCGTTGATGTAGTTTCAATGAAACCCCTTGGCAGGGAGCAGGTAGGAAGCTTATCAAAAGAGTCGCTGGACATGTCTTTAAGATGCACCTATAATCAGCTGGGCCTATTTATCGCGGCAATAGAAAACTTGAAAAATATCACAAAAATAGAGTCCATGTCAATAGAGGGCACACCGGATTTTAAGAGCCAGGCCCAGTTAAACGAGCAGGCACAAAAAGAACTTATGGAATCTGATTTAAAGGTATCTGTGTCAATGGTGGTGGCAGGGTATTCAGCTAAGGGTTGATCTATGGATAAAGAAAAAAAACAGCAGATGATATTGATAGTGCTCATACCGTTATTTCTGATAGGCCTGATATATATGCGCTCACAGAAAAAGCTAGGCCAGACTATTGAAGGAATCGGGGGCCAGAAAGAGATTTTTAAGCCAGATGTCTTAATAGAGGCTATGCTCGCGCCAAAGGCTATTTTTGATTCTGTATATACGCCCTCTAAGGAAGACCCGTTTAAAAACCTGCTGCAGTTATATCTTTACAATATGCGAAAGGTTAAACCGAAAGAAAAGACATCTCTCCCGCTTCCCAAGCTTACTATAGAAGGCATAATATGGAACGCGAACATGCCCCAGGCTATAGTGAATGGCCAGGTTGTAAGAATAGGTGATACGATAGAGGGGGTAAGGATAGCTAAGATAGAAAAGCAGGGCATAACAATAGATTATAACGGAGAGTCTGTATTAATAGAAAGAAGATAAGAGGAGATAAAAACATGAAGATAATTCGTAATGTCGCGGGAAGAAGAATCCATATCTTTATACTGGCTGCTTTGTATATGATTACTATCGCGGGCGACATGCCTGCTCAGGAGCCAAAAAACATATCAATGGATTTCCAGCAGGCAGCGCTTAAGGATGTGTTAAAAGTCTTTTCACAGCAGGCAGGGCTAAACTTCGTGGCAACAGACAATATAGAAGACAGAAAGATCACGCTTTATCTTGACAATGTTACAGTAAGAGACGCGCTTGACTCTATTATGTCAGCTAATAGTCTTACCTATGAGCAGGCGCAGGGAAGTTCTGTTTTTATTGTGAAAGAGTCTGGCAAAGCAAAAATAGAGATGGCGACAAAGGTCTATGCCCTTAACTTCGCACGTATTGCCGGAGCGAAAGAAGGGGCAACGAGCGAGGTGACAGACATAAAGCCCGTAATAGAGAACCTACTCTCAAAAGGCCCTGATGGAGAGAAACTTGGAAGTGTGCTTGTTGATAAAAGAACAAACAGCCTTATAATAACCGCTATACCATCTGATTTCGTTATAATAGAAGAAACCATAAAAAAACTCGATAGCATTACGCCGCAGGCATTGATTGAAGCAGAGATAGTTGAGATACAGACAGGGGCTTTGAAGAGCCTTGGGCTAGAGTGGGGAAGCAGTGATGGGACATTTGTTCGTTTTACAGGCCCGACAAAGATAACGCACTTCCCTTTTATCAGAGAACACAACCCGTTTTCAAAGAGCCTTCTTGGTACTCCTGGAAGCTCAAGCACCACAACTACAGATACATCTACAACAACAAGCACCACAACTCAGGACCCAACACTTGGCGTCCTGTCTCTTGAAGAATTTTCACTGGTAATAAAGGCATTGGAAACAGAGGGCATGGCAAGGTATCTTGCAAAACCGAGAATAATGACACTAAGTAATGAGACAGCGGAGATAAAAATTACAGCAGATACAGTTATAGGGGTTACTAGGAGCAGTATAACAGATACAGGAGAGGTAATTGAAACAGCTGAAAGAACAGAAACTGGAGTGATGTTAAAGGTAACCCCTACTGTCAATGCAAAGGGTTATATAACAATGACAATAGAGCCCGAGGTCTCAAGGGCTGTCCAGTCAGCTTATTTTTCAAATTTTGTTGACCCTACAAAAAGAAGCGCAAAGACCACGGTTATGGTAAAAGACGGCCAGACAATTGCGATAGGCGGGCTTTTAAAGACAGATGAAGAAGATGCGGATAGAAGCGTTCCTGGTTTAAGCAGGATACCGTTGCTGGGAAATCTCTTCAGGTCAAAAGGAAAACGTACTGTGCAGACCGAGATAATAGTCTTTATAACAGCCCACGCCATACTTGACGCTGATGATGCCACAGAGACGGCAAAATCTATAAAAGACTCCCAGGAGATGGAATCACGCGCAGACAACGAAATGCCGGCTGATCAGAGAGAGGCGGAGATACAAAAGACAGTCATGAGGCTGAGAAAAAAAAGGGAATTAGAAAGAACAAAATAATATTATGCGTAAATCAAAATTAAAATTAGGCGAGATACTTATAAACGAAGGCCTGATCAGCCAGGCGCAGCTTGATGAAGCGCTCAGGTTCCAGAAATTAAGCGGCAGGACCATAGGCGATATATTGATTGACAGGGGCTTTGCAAAAGAAGACGACCTTGCCAATGCCCTTGCCAAGCAGCTTGACATACCATTTGTATCCATAAAAGACGGGTCATTAAAGCCGTCAAAAGAAGACGCTCTTGAGAAACTTGTCCCGCAATCTTTTGCAAGGGCTCAGATGACACTGCCTTTGTCAAAACACTTAAAATCCCTTACAGTTGCTCTTGCCAATCCACTGGACCTTCTTGCGATAGATAATCTAAAAAAGATAACAGGTTGTGATATAAATCCTGTTATCGCCACGAAGTCAGATATAAGAGAGATGATATCCAAGTTTTATGGTTCAAAAGACCTCTTAGAAGAAGCAGTTGACAGCTCATATGATATAACAGAGGCAGGCATTGATGCCTTTAAGAAGCAGGATGGTACGGACAGCTTAGAAGATGTTGTCTCAAAGGCAGAAGAGGCCCCTGTTATAAAGCTTGTAAACCTGCTTCTCATACAAGCGGTAAAAGAAAGGGCAAGCGATATACACATAGAGCCCTTCAGGGAAAAGATAAATGTGCGCTTTAGGATTGACGGCATATTGCACAGGATAGCGCCTCCATCCCAGCATCTTTTACCTGCTCTTATATCGAGGATAAAGATATTATCCAAAATGGATATTGCTGAAAAAAGGCTTCCGCAAGACGGCGGCTTTACTGTAAAGGTTGAAGACAGGCTTATAGACCTAAGGGTATCAGTCGTGCCGACTGTATTTGGTGAAAAGGCTGTTTTAAGGATACTTGATAAGGGTTCTATATCATTTGAGCTTGAGAAATTAGGATTTTCAGAAAGAGATCTCAGCAGTTTCAAGCAGGCAATAGCAAGGCCGTACGGGCTTATATTTATAACAGGGCCGACAGGAAGCGGCAAATCCACGACCCTTTATTCAGCGTTAAACTATATAATGACCCCAAAGAAAAATATAATTACAATAGAAGACCCTGTTGAATACCAGATAAATGGGATAAACCAGGTTCAGGTAAAGCCTAATATAGGTTTAACATTCGCAGAAGGCCTGCGTTCTTTTTTAAGACAGGACCCTGATATAATGATGGTAGGCGAGGTAAGAGATTTAGAGACAGCCGAGATATGCATAAGGGCATCTCTTACAGGCCATCTTGTATTAAGCACATTACATACAAATGATGCCCCATCAGCTGTAACAAGGCTTATTGATATAGGGGTTGAACCGTATCTTGTTGCCTCAAGCCTGTTGCTTCTTATGGCACAGCGCCTTGTAAGAAGGCTATGCCCTAAATGCAAGGCCCCGGCAAAGATGCCGGACGATATCGCAAAACGCTATGGTATAACAAAGCGTGACATCTTTGAAGCAAAGGGCTGCGAGTATTGCAGAAATACCGGCTATGCAGGAAGAGTTGCTATACATGAATTACTATTAGCCAATCAGGAGCTCAGGCAGCTTATTGCTGACAGGGCTGATCTGTCAAAGATAAGAGAGGCCAGCAAGAGGGCTGGCATGAAGAGCTTAGTAGATGATGGCCTTGGAAAAGTGGTAGAAGGCATAACAAGCATAGAAGAGGTAATGAGCTCAGTGTTTGAATAGGCACTGCCTGCCTGCCGGCAGGCAGGCAGGCATAAGATGAAATAAAATTATGGGCTTAAGATTGCTTCGCTGTGCTCGCAATGACACAAAATAAAAAGGAAGATAGATAATGCCGACATACAAATACATAGCAAGAAACAGAGAAGGAAAACCCGAAGAGGGGTTTATTGATGTGCAGGGTGAAGATGAGCTCGTGGGTGCTTTGCAGGCGCAGGGGCTTACAGTAGTAAGTTTTAAACAGGCAGACAGGACAGACAAAGTGATCTCAAAGGCTTCTAAGAAGCGCAGGATGCATCCAGGGGTAAAACTGGATGACTTGATAACTCTTGCCAAGCAGCTTCAAGCCCTTCTCGGTGCGGGCATAACTCTTCTTAGAAGCCTTGAGATAATAAGCCTTCAAATACAGAGCCGGAAACTTTTCGATGCTATTGAGGCTATAAAACAGGACGTATCAGCAGGAAGCAGTTTAAAGGCAGCAATAGCAAAACACCCTAAGGTATTTTCAAATCTCTGGGTAAATATAGTTGAAACAGGAGAGACAACAGGACAGCTGCCTTTTGCGCTTGAGCAGCTTGTAAGCTATCTGGAATCATCATCATCTCTTCAACGTAAGATAACAAGTGCCCTTGTATATCCTATTATAGTGCTTTGTGTAGCGGCAGGGGCAATAATAATATTTATAGTAAAAATAATCCCTATGTTTGCCGAGATCTATCAAGGTTTTGGCGCGGCATTACCTGCCTTTACGCAGGTAGTATTTAATGCGTGCTTAGCTATTAAGAGTTATCTGCTTGTATTGGTAGGGGCTATTACGGCTGTTATTGTCGGGATACATTATTATGGCAAGACACATGAAGGCAGAAAGCAGATAGATACCATACTGCTTAATATCGCTTTAGTAGGTGAAGTTATAAGGCAGGTTGCAGCTGTAAGATTTGCATCGGGCTTAAACATGCTTATTAAAAGCGGGACGCCTATACTTCATGCCCTTGATATAACAATAGAGACAGCGGGAAACTCTGTTGTAAAAGAGATGCTGCAGAGTGTTAAAGAAAATGTGCGTGAAGGGAGATCCATGGCAGAGCCCCTTCTGAAAGGAGGTGTATTTCCTGATATGCTCTCTCATATGGTGGCAGTAGGAGAAGAGTCTGGAGAGCTTGCCAATATGCTTGACAGCGCGGCAAAGTTTTACGAAGAGCGTGTTGACGCTACCATATCACGTCTTGCCACGATGTTTGAGCCTATACTTATAGTTGTCATTGGTGCTATAGTTGGTGCTCTTGTTATTGCAATGTTCTTACCTATATTCAGCTTATCTAGTGCTATGACAGGATGAAATCATTAAATCATTAAATAGCACATTTATAGCTTGACATAGATAAAAATAAAGGGTAAAATTAAACCGAATAAAGGTTTAAAAATTAAAAGGAGGAAGGGATGCAAGGTAAAAGAGGTTTTACGTTAATCGAAGTTTTGATAGTTGTTATTATCTTAGGTATTTTAGCTACAATAGCTATACCCCAGTTTACGAGTATGGTAAAGAGGGCAAGATTGGCAGAGGCATGGACAGGACTTGGTGCAGTGCGCACAGCCCAGGCAATCTATAAAATGGAAGCTAGCGATGGTAATTATGCAGACGACATAGCGGATCTTGCTAGCCTGGTTGATTTTGAATTAGACGGCACAGACTATATCCACGGAAATTATATAATGACTATTGAATCTGCTACTGATGACACTGCGTTTGTTGCAGTAGCTACGGGGCAGGATGGTCCAGCAGAGGGTATAATAGCAAAAGTGAACGCAGCCAGTGAAAGGACTTGGTCATTAGATGGCGGCACCACTTACTCAGGCGATTCTACAGACGGTGTTATATAAGACGCAGAGTATAAGAAGATAAGGCCTCTATTTTTAATTAAACTAAGGACGCATCTATATAAAGGTATGCGTCCTTTTGTTTTGCGCCCCTATTTCGCAGAAAACATTTGACATATCAGGGCTAGCTTGCTATAATTTCTAATACTTACTATA
>CAZBNF010000014.1:0-18707 GCA_964493115.1 uncultured Planctomycetia bacterium
CAGCAAACTGTATCTTGAAGACATAATTAAGTCCATAGATAGCATATTAGCATATTAGCATATTAGCATATATAAATAACTTGTCCTATGAAGATTTTGTTAGAAGCAATATGATAATAGACGCTGTTGTAAGAAACCTTGAAGTCATAGGTGAAGCATCAAAAAACATACCTTCAGAAATAAAATCCCTAGACCCTGATATCCCCTGGAGGGAAATGTCGGGCATGCGTGATAAGGTTATACATGAGTATTTTGGGGTTGATATAGATATTGTATGGGCTACCATAACAAAGCGCTTGCCAGAATTGAAACCTCTTCTTGTTAATATAAAATCCGACCTTAAGTAATCCTTACCTTGAAATAAATTTATATGGCTTTAGATTGGCCGCTCGCGGAGCTCACGGCACTTCTCCCTAAAAGGACTTCTTTTGGTTGCTCGGACATTTCTAAATCGTTAAGAACCGGACATTTCTAAATCTGTTTGACACTTTAGCAAAAAATCCTTGCATACTATACTATAAAATAGTATAATATAAACATTAATAATAAGAAACCCCTGGCAAAATACGCCAGGGGTCTTTTTTTACTCCTGCCATCCCCGCAAAAGCGGGACCCAATAAACTAAAATGAAAAAACTCATATCAAGCATAATCTTATTTAGCTTCACCATCCAAGCCACGGGCATTGATCTATCAACAATGAACTATGAACTATCAACTAAATATACGTTAAGGCCTGCTTCAGCAGGCATACGCAGCAGTAGCTCTGGCAGTAAAGAATTGCAGCATAGTTTAGCTGAAAACTCTGACGAGGGATTGCAGAATATAATAGCGCACTTAGACCTTTATGCGCACAACAAGATAAGCCAATCTCAGTTTATATTAGAAGCTAATCTTTTCATAATGTTAGACACATATAACCGCGTAGTGTTTAGCAGCAGAAGCAGGAAATATATCATAAAAATATATAAGGATAAGAATAATCACGGTTATGCAACCGAAAAAGATTTTTATTTAAATATAAACCCTGCACCAAGGCCTGCCATATTTTACTACAATGATGATATAAGCGCACTTATAATAGAGAACCTAAATTATGCCAGGCTTTTTGATCAGTTTGGCTTTATGCATTCGCCGACCACCACTATTGAGCAGATAGAGAATTCTGTGCGCTCCGCAGCAAGGAATATAGCTGTAATACATCAAAATGGCGATGAGGACAGTAATATTCAGCGTAAGCCAGAAGAGAGCTACCATGATCTTTTGCTAAGCCAGATGAACAGCTGCCTTAAGAGGCTTAAGGATACCGGGTTTGATGAATCTGTCGATATGTCTTTTTTTTCAAAATACAGAGAGCTCGCTATGAGCGAGAAATTTGTTCATACGCACGGTGACTATATTCCATGGAATATCTTTGTAGATCCTGTAAGCGGAGAGGTGGAGGGATTAATAGATGCTGAATATGGAAGGTTAGATTCTAGAGTAAAAGAGATAGCCAATGTTATACTGGGATTAATCGATGCTAGGAAGAATAGGCCTCTTCTTATAGAAAATACAGCAAGAATAATATCGGTTTTTTTGGATGAATATCTGAAAGAGTCTGGATTGGAGAGAGATACGCTTTTAGCATTACTGCCCTATTACCTGGTGTCGCGGCTTATCATAGGCGCTGAGATATGTTACAGCAAGTGGCACAACAGGGATTGGGCAAGATGGAGGCTTATGCTGGCGGAAAAAATATCAACACTCAATAGCTTTTCTATAGAGTCTATGGTCGATTCAATGTATTGCGATATCGATAAACACAAAGTATTATGGGCCGGATGGATAGATGTCTTACCAGATATCGGCCCTGTCTCTGGAAAGACTATTACAATAAACAGAAATGACAGTATTGATGTTTATGTCAGAGTAAAAATTGAAGGAGCGGCAAATAATCCTTTGCTTGCAACAAACATTTCTGCCTGCATTTGGACAAACGCAAATCGCAGAGCTTGGGACAGTGTATATCCGCTTGAATTTATGAATGTCGAAGGAGATACTTATCTCTTTATGGGTAAGCTAAAAGCACGCACTTCAGTCAGGTCCAAATTTACTGCTAGATTTTCAACAGACAACGGTAAAACGTGGGTGACAGCAAAGACAGATTACGGAATGCCTGTGTTGGAGGTGAAAAAACCGATTATAGCTGTAGATAGCCAGCCCATGGCAGTTATAATCGGTGATGTACATGCCGAACTTTTAGGTTTAAGGGAATCTCTATACGCAAGCGGGCTGGTTCATAAGGCTGCAAGGCATAGTGAGGATATGCCTATAGCTGAAAATGTAATCTTTGGCCAGGTAGGCGATATTCTCGACAGGGGCCCGTACCCATACGAAACATATTCTTATCTAAAGGGTATTTTAGACAGGTTTAGGAGGTTCGGCGGTGATGGTTTCATTCTATTAGGAAATCACGAATTAGACTATTTAAGAGGCAAGTTAAGCCCACCAGATAGAGCAACAAGGCGGGCACTGGAAAGCATAAGAGAGGATGTATTGTCGGGTAATATACGGGCAGCCTACTCTTTGCACGGCAGGCTGGTGATCCATGGAGGACAACTGCCTCATATCCTTGCTGACATCGCTAAAAAGCTAAAACCCCATTTCATTAAACAGCTTGCGCGCAGTTTAAATAAACCAGAAGCTGATCTGACCGATGAGGAGATAGCGCTTGCGCGCAATGAGAACCCTGAACTGTTAACAATGGATGAGATCGCAGATGAGCTAAACATCAGGCTTGTTGAAGCAGTAGGGAATAATGATTTTAGCGATATTATTTTTGATGAGGGTAATTCGCATTTTAAGCCGTATAAGATAGGGGTACCAGGCTATATCCCAAGCGGGATCTTTTGGGCTGACTTTGATGATGAATTGATGCTTACTGATGAGACGCTTTTGGTGCCGCAGATAGTTGGGCATAAAGAAGGCAGAAGCATTAGGTGGAGTCCTCAAGGAAAAATTATAAATATAAATATAATAAACCTATACGGAAGAGGAAGAAACAGTGGCATACTGATTTTAGGGGAAGATGGAATATGGAGAGCGGTCTATTCTGACGGCAGGCCTACACAAAAGGTGCCTGAAGATTTTTCTTTAACAGAACCCTTTAAATTATTAAATAAAAAAAGTTTAATTGCCATAGAGCAGGCAGCGTAAATATATGATGAAAAAACTCATAACATCCATAATATTACTTAGCTTCATTACCCAAAGCGTAGGGGCGAACTCGCTTGTCATTCCCGCGCAGGCGGGAATCCATAAACACACCCTGCGTCCTGCTTCAACAGGCGCAGTCTGCGCTTCAGAAGGAACCGCTTTGCTAAAGCCTATCGAGCCGCAGATATCAGCTGACAATTATGTGCCAGAGGATGAGCTAATGGATAAGCAGCCTCAACGCAACAGAAGAAATATAATATTAAGAATAGTTGGCTTGGTACTTATTTTGTCTCCGATACTATACAATTTATCTTATCGTATATCGGTAACGGTGTTAGATCTTTTTTATACAGCTAAGGCAAGAATACTGGAAAGGGCTTCAACGCCATTCTCGATAAAAGATGCGGTATTTTTAAAGGCTGTCGTCTGCGTGATGTTGGTGTGGCTAATATTAAAACTTTTTAAGATTAAACCCTTAAATACGATTATAAGAAATATAACTGAGAAGGCAAAAACGTATGGGCTTGAGATGGACAAGGAAGAGCAGGAGGCCTGTAGTTTGTCTGCTGGGATATTCGCAACCATCAACCGCGCCGGAGATATAATACTAAAAGGCGGGTCGTTATCTTTGGCATTACGTTATAATTCAATAATATTATGGGTTATAGCTGGGATAAATTTGATATTTTCAGGTGGATTTATAAGATGGGTAACGATGCGCTTTAAATATCTTATAACAAAAAATCCCACATATTTACGCATAGCTAAACATTGCTGGATACCATTTGTCGGCAGCCTTGTGCCCTTGCGCATAATGGGAGCTTCTTTTAGAGTGCTTCTGAAATGGTTTGTTATAGACCCTATGAAGAAGCATCCAAATAGGTTCATTGTCATATCCATTATTCTCGCGGCGGGGTTTGCCGCTGGCGCCAACTTCTGTTTTCCTGTTGTCTTAAGTGCGGTGCCTTATTATATAAATATGATGATATACTTTGGGCTCGGAGAGTTCTTCTCGCAGGCCTTTAATTATTTAAAAGGCCGGCAGAAGGAGTTCGATTATAAGAAGATCGCGATAGCAGTCTTAGGATATGGGCTCTTCTTTGGTATAACATGGCAATGGCTTTATAATGCCTATAAAGCATTTATTCCAAATAACAGCCTTGCAGGCAGATGGTTTAGGGTATTTACAGATCAGACCTCTGGCGCAATGTACTGCACTATATGGATATTCTTTATTTCTGGTTTCTACGATAAGCTTAAAGGGCAAGCCTTTAAAATAAAAGAATTAACACTAAAGAGCCTGCGAAAGGTAAGTACCGAGATCTGGCATGAGAAAAAAGGAAACCTGGCTATAGCCACGCTTATGTGCTGGTTTATATGGATACCTATACAGTATTTTAATCTAAACAGAGAAGCTGATTCATCTGAAATGGTCTCAGCAATATCTGTCATTGAAATGCCCTGGTCTATACTTTGGGTTTTGCTCGCTAATATCAAAAAATCGACAGGGCATTTTGGTAATTTTCCCAGGATTATTACATCGTTTAGTATGGGAGTCTTTGTTGGGTTTTATGCTTTTCATATCGGACTATTGCATTGTATCTTAGGAGTAGCGAATCCCGCGTTGCTTGTACTGGTTCCTGCTTTTGGCTTGGCAGGTGTAATGATTGCGAATTGGAAATCCAAAGACTTAAACTTGCCCATAGAGACTGATCTTATGCCAGAAAAAGACATAGGTGTTCCCGCAGATGACACTAAAGAGCTGAATACAGAAATAGTGAGAAACGAACTAGCTGAATCATTAAGGGACGGGGAGAAGAACCAGAATCCTAAATCCTCTTCTTCTGGTGAGCCTTTTAGCGAAGAACCCCGAGCGATGGCGAGAGGCTTTGCAGGTAACTCTCTTGACCTATTAGCATTAGTCCAGCGCATACGCTCTGGATATGTGCAATCCTACTCTGGCATAAGATATGATAGTATGGGCCTTGCCCCTGAGATAGCTGCAGAAGATGAGGTAGTAGCATCAGCTTATGCCTATAACTACACAGAATTCATTATGCATAAAAACTGGAGCAAGGATGCATACAAGATAGTAATAGCACGTGATCCCAGGCCAACAAGTGAAGCTATTGTCAGAGCCAAAGTAAGAGGCATTATGAAAGCCTCTGAAATAATTAAAAAGGATGTAAGGATTATATATCTGGACGTGGCTACAACACCACTGCTAGAAAGCGCTGTGCGTACTTTTGATGCTGATGGCGGCATCATGATTACCGCTAGCCATAATCCACTTGAATGGAATGGATGGAAATACACCACTGCAAACAGAGAGCATGGTAATTCACTTGTTGAGAGAGGCGCGTTATTAAATGACACTCAAATGAAAGGATTGATAGAGGCGGCAAACAAGATAGTCCTCGATGTCTGTTTAAGCAATATCAAGGTATCGCGTTTTAGCTCTGATATTAATGAATCTATGATCAACCGAATGCTGCAGGCCAGGGCAGGCGAATACTATGAAAAAGCTATTGATGGTTATTCAAAAGAACTGGCTGCCACGCTAAGGCAGGTAGATCCAGATCTGGTCCTAATTGCTGATGCCAATGGCGGCTCTGCTGGCAGAGTAGCCCCTGATGTATTGAATAAACTTAGGTGTGCAAACATAACATGTATTAATACAGAGCTTGGAAAACCAGCCCATAAGATAGAACCTGTAAAAGAAAATCTTGGAGAAGATGGTAATCGCCCAGAATATAATGCATTACTAGATATTGTTAGAGCTGTCAAGATATATGGTGCAAAGATTGGACTGGTATTTGACTTTGATGCTGATAGAGGAAATATCGTACTGCTCATGCCTGATGGTTCTGTCAAAGATGTAGATCCGCAATCCTTATCAGCGTTGGTGGTCTATATTGAACTCCAGCGTAATCAAGGTTATGACAAAGACAGGTTTCCTAAAGGCCTTGCTGTAGTCGGCCATTGTGGTAATTCATTTCGTACGAAAAAAATCGCAATGGATATGGGTGCTTCTTTCTCCACAGCAGAGACAGGAGAGATTAATATCAGGACAAAAATGAATGAGCTTGAAAATGAGGGTTATTTTGTGCCTATAGGCGTTGAAGGTTACAGTGGTGGAACCATTTATCGGAATTCCGGATGCAGAGATGGCCTTCAGGTGTTGCTGAGCATTGCCGGAGCATTATCTACAATGGCAGGTAAGGATACTTATGTAGCAGAACTTTTGGATAAGCTGCCTGAGTTTACAAGCATGCAATTTAACATAAATATATCAGATCTATCTCAATTATCAGTAAAAACAGAGATGGAAAGAAGGCTAAAAAAGATTGTAACTAAGGTTGGTGAAAATTACAAAATTGACGGGATTGATAACAAGGTATTTAAGCAGGTAATTATAGAGTATATATCAAAGACACGCCTGCGTCAAAAAAGCATCGAAGATACTGCGGGCGCAGGCCTTGACGGAGATTACATCTATGGCGGATGGAGAGTACGCATGATAGGCCATGATGGGATTGAATCAATAATTTGGGTAAGGGGTGCAAAAACAGAAAAAGGCCTTTATCGGGCACTATGCGATGCACCTACCAGAGAAGAAGCATATGCGTTAAAAAATATTTTAACGACCTTGTGCAAAGAGGCTCCTGTCCTCAAAGCCTCATCAGCAGGAAAAACGATTAAGGTTAAGATAAATGACACGTTGCGAGTCTCAGTGCGTAAATGCATAGCAGATAAATTTCCTGAACTACCTATTGTTACCCCAGGAGAAGGCAGGCCTTCCAATGCTTACTTAATACCATTACATGGTGGAGGCATGCGCGTATATCCAGCTCGTATATTTTTTGACAAAGTATATAGCGCCGTGCCAGAGAAAGCCTTCTCATTAGCGAATTCTGGCTGGCAAGCTGAAATCTCAGCTAAGTGGGGCAACGGAAAATTTGTGCGTGGTAACAATTTGCTTAGACTTGACAGAGCTCTCTGTAGAAGAATATGGCAAAAGCTGCCTTCAGAGGTTTATATTTATGCTGGAGAAGATTTTGATGGCAAGCACTTTGATGGTGAATATTTTGATATCTGGCCCGCAGGCAATGATCTTATCTCTGTTGCGTATATGGAATCTATCTACAGACAGGATATTCTTGGGGATTCACTGAGATCTGCTTACAAACATAGGGGACGCCTGCCTGCCGTACAGGCAGGTTTCACTCGCTCGCAACCTCTTGCTGCAGATGGAGTTAGAGCAGAGCAAGTTACGCTTTTAAATATAAGCAAGGCAGCATAATGCAAAAACTCATAACTACCATAATATTGCTTAGCTTCATAATCCAAAGCACAGAGGTGAATTCGCTTGTCATTCCCGCGCATGCGGGAATCCATAGCCACACTTTGCGTCCCATCGCAACCGCGTGCGTAGATACATATGTTAAATTGCCCCGGGTTGTCGGCAAAGGCAGAGCGGCTAAGAGTGCGGACGCCCGGAAATCAAGTACTGTGTTCCCCAAGTTCTCGGGCATCAGGATGATATCGCTTGGCGGGCACGCCTTCATCGGTCCCGAAGATAAGACCGTTACCCCCCAAAGTCAAAGGGCGCGCGTAATGGCGGCATTTACGCCCGAGGTCGTAGCGTCCTTTAGGCCCGGCACGCCGGTCACTCATGGGAACGGGCCGCAGGCCGGTATGCTGCTGGAAGAGAAATATGACCTGAGCAGGATGACCCCCGACGAGGTATCCCGGGCGCTGATTGACGACAGGATAGTAGAGCGTACGCAGATCGATATGGGTGAAATGATCAAAGAGGCGTGGATCGCGCAGGGCGTTCCGGCAGAGGACATAGTGGTATTTATTACCGAGATCGAGGCAGACGATACGGACAAGACGCCTGTCAAGTCTCTCGGGGTTGTGAATAAGGTAAAGGTCCGCTCGCCGGTGCCCAAACATATAGTGAGGATAAAAGATATTGCCGATGCCATAAAGAGCGGGAAGTATGTCATAGCCTGCGGCGGCGGAGGCATACCCGTCGACACGAACGGCAATGTCATAGGCGGTGTTATCGATAAGGATCTCGCGACCGCGCTTCTGGCAACGGAGTTGAGGGCTTACGGCGTCGAGATCGACGAGCTTGTGATATGTACCGACCAGCCCTATGTCTACAATGAGTTCGGCAAGCCTGAGACCGCGTTCAGCATGCTTACACCCGAACAGATAGATGAGCTTCTGAGGAACGATCCCGAAGGGAAGAGATTCCCTAAAGGCAGTATCAGGCCAAAGATGCAGGCCGCGGCATTATTTATAAGGGGCGGCGGGCGCAGCGTCAGGATAACTACCTTGGAGAACATCGGGAGCGGCGATGGTACATTAGTGCGTGCCCAAACCCAAACCGCGCCGGGGAAGACAAATACTCAGTCCCCCGAATTGCCCGCGGCATCGAAAAATCCGCTGGCATTTGGTCTGGTCACGACAGACCCAATGGAGTATGGGCCGGATAATTTTGCCTTTTTAACTAATGCCGGCATAGGAGAGCGCCAAAATATAAGGCATCTTAACAGATTGTTTGAAAATTTGGATAATGCAGGCAGATATATATTCTGTACGTTTATTAATACGCCGCCATATCCGTATGCATGGAGTGATTCGGCTCTTTTGCTTGATATCTCAAGCGAAGGTGAAGTGCTGTGGACAGGTAACCATACGGGAAGGAGATTCTTTCCGTTTCAACTTTCCGACGAGGATCTTGAAATAGCTAAGGAGGAGATGAGACAAGAAAGGGGAGCGATTGACTTGTCTCATCGCGATCAAGACGGACATTGGTCGGTACCTCGGGAGGTGGATGTTACCGGAGCGAAAGTTGTCGGGATATACTTAATGATGAAGTCGATTTATGAAACCCCGATCATTTATAGCTGGGCACAGCCCAACTTTGTGGCGCTGGCGCTTCAACACGGTTTACCTATAGTGCTGGCTCAACAAAGGCCTCAAAATAATCAGTTGAGACTTTTTGAGGAATTTCTTAATGATGCATCTTTAATAGGTATTCTTAAAGAGCGAGGATTTTATACAGAAGACTACAAAGACAGAATAAGGTCGTTGATCGTGCCTCAAAAAACGGCGGCCGCCGGACTGGCCGCGACAAGAGATACTCTTAACATAATCAATAGCGAGTTATCAAGGTTTAGTCGTGCTGAGAGAGAGCGCAAGGCCTCGATGAATGCCGCACAGCGGAAGCTCGACGAGGTTTCCAGGATCACGAGAGGATCGACGAGTGTTTCTATAGACCGCGGCCGTGTCAATACGGCGCGTTCAGAGCTTAATTTTGCCGAGAAGATTTATAAAAGGATCGTTCGCGAAAAAGCTGAAGCCTTGCACAGGTTAAGGGTGCTGCAGGAT
Organism: uncultured Planctomycetia bacterium; assembly: GCA_964493115.1. Classification (GTDB taxonomy): domain Bacteria; phylum Omnitrophota; class Gorgyraeia; order JABMRG01; family JABMRG01; genus CAZBNF01. The sequence continues at coordinate 9,603 of CAZBNF010000014.1, forward strand.
GAGGAGCGCCGGCTCGTCGCGCAGTCCGCGGTATCGGATGCGCCAAAACCCGTGAGAGATTCCGGGAACTCAATACCCTGTCCTGCGCAAGACACCCGGGAATCAAGTACTGTATCCCCCGAATTGTTGGGCGCGCCGAAAACTTCATCCGCAGGCAAGAGTCCGATACAAACGCCTGATGCCTCTGCGAAAATTGCGAAAATTGAGGACGGTCCAGAAAGCGCCACCTCGGTAGAAGCTAGCAGGGCGGCACCGGATGCGCCAAAACCCGCGGGAGATTTCGGGGACTCAATACCCGGCCCCGCGCAACCCGCGCCGGCGGCTGTTTCGAAAGAAAATAAAACCGTCCCCGTTTCTGCCTCCGTTTCTGCCAATAGAGTGGATTCAGAAATAAGTATGTTTGTTAAAACATATTTTACGGCCGCACGAGATATTATACTGAATCCGGAGCTTTCGCAGGCCGCCGCGCAATTTTTCCTTGGTATAACTGAGCAGGCGATAAGTAGGATGCGTGGAGAAATAGGCACGGATACTATGTCAGAAGCATTAATAGCATTAGATGCCGCCTTAGAACATTTTAAGGCTGCCCGGGAATGTGTTACGTCGGTCGAAAAATCAAAATGGCCCGATACGTGGCTAAGTGCTCTTGAAGGTGCGTTACGAGAAATAGAAGAGGCCAACAAAGCTTTTGAACAGGCAGGACTCTCGCTTCTTCAGAAAGGCGATAATGAACGGTATCAAAAATGGGAACTATTGAGAAGATCGATAATGGTTTCGAGAAGTATCGTATTGCAATCGTCGAATGTTTACGCTAGAGAATATCACCCACTTATGCATCTTAGGTTAAAACTCGCTATTACAATAGGGTTAATAAATAATTTTAACGATAGCAGGTTGGATAGCTTGACAGCGCTTATTCTCGATGGAACCGCATGCTATGAACAAAAAGACTTTGTCGCTTTATCCAGAAAGTTGACTCAGGCCATACAAAAAGCAGAGTATCTATACCGCGTATCAAGAAATGACGATAAATTCCGGTATGCGCTAGGGGCGTTCATGAATAATATTTACGACATATTGCTTATTTGCGCGGCGAATATCGATAAACTGAATGAGGGTGCCTCTAACACATTGCTATGGAGCCAAAACAGTACTGTTAGCACAAAGGTAACCGTTGCTGCAAAGACTCCTATCTTCTGGAAAACTACTGTAGAAGGGCCCGGGTTCCAAGCCAAAGCGGACTTGTCCGCCGTAGCTTCAAGTGGTTCGAGCGCCGCAGTGAAGGCGGAACCTGTCCCCGCGCCAGTGAATTCCGGGGACTCAATAACCGGCCCTGCGCAAGACACCCGGGAATCAAGTCCTGCGTCCCCCAAATTACCCCATGTTGTCGGCAAAGGCAGAGCGGCTAAGAGTGCGGGGGCTAAGAAGCTGAGCCGCGCGCGGGAAATCACCGAGCTTACCCAAAAGATCCGCGCCGCCCGGACGCAGGATCAGGCTCCTGTCACAGCGCCGCAAAAGGTCAGCAAGGAGGCTATGGACAACCTGATCTCGCGGGTTAGTAATTTTCTGAAAGATCATCGTCCTGGGCCAGACGCCTATCTGCATCCGTCTACCCGCTTGTCACTCGAATATATGGTCCGCAACCGGGACCGGGCCTCCGAACCGGCGTTGATTGAGCGGGCAGAAGATATTTTGTCCTGGCATGCGATGTATGACACAGAGCGCCGCGAAGGGCATTTTACGCTGGATAATATGACTCCCCTTGAACAAAATATCCTGCGCCGGATCGCAGCTGCATGGAGGGGGCATCACGGCATTGAAGGTTTCAAAACAAGGTATAAAATTTATAGAGATAGGCTTTCCGCCGAGGTTAAAATCGCGCTTGACTCCAGGGGAAGGCTTTCGGACAAGGTCATAAAACGGATTACGAAGAGCCTTTTTATTAACGATACCCTTTATTCGCAGTCCGAACCTCATGGCGAATTCTCCGCCGATGTCATACACATGGCGATCCCTCGCGTCGAAAGGATCCTGTCCAAGCTTTTTCCGGAATTGAATATTTATCCTCGTCAGCTTGTGCTGGTGAGCGACAAGGGTGGCGCCATCCTAAACGGGGATACCTCGGTAGAGGCCGCGAAAAACGGCTCGGGGGTGCTCAATTACACGCAGAAAATACAGATAGTTATTAGAGCATTAAGAATGGCCGGACTGAAATTACCCGTGCCGGGAGATGCGCCAATAGAGCTCGCATTCCTCGCCTACGAGCTTATTGGAGAATTACCTGAGGGAGTGCTGGAGGACTGGCATACAAGAAGAGAAAAAGAGCTGGCGCTAGTAACTATCTTAATGGACGTGGCGGCGATCCCCGCTTCTTCCCTGGAACTTGACGAAACTGAGCGGATCGACAGGCTTTGGGATACCCTAAGCGGCGATATATTATTCGGCCCGGAGGCGGAGGATATATTTGAAGAGATAATATTGCTTGGCCATGAACTCATGCGAAAGAGCAAGCTTAGCTCGCTTGAAACGAATTACAAGATAGGCGCGGCGCTCCTGTATGGAAAGGGCGACTGTGCGGGCGTAATAAACTACGTAGAGCAATATATAAGAATGCGTAAAAACATGAGGCAGGCAATGGACGCATACATGCCCGGGTCATTTACCATAGAAAATGATTATGTCACCGAAGGAATTTTGAGAAACCCTGCTTTTCAGCGGCTCTATCTGATGGCCAGGATGATGGATCCGGACAGCGTCATGAAAACAGTAAATAAAAAGGGCGGTTTCTTCAAATATTATCTGAACCACTTTTTGGGAAAAACCTCGCACGCGGCGTTGACGGATGAAGATGCCCGGATCTGCTCGGCCGCAATAGCGGCGCTTATCGGGCTGGCATCAAGTTATGTATCGCGCGGGGCCTGCGACAGGGCCAAAAGCTTGGTGGAAAATCTCATGGCGGTCATGGTAACGGAGCTGGAATTACATCATTCGATCGGCCAGGAGGAAGAGATCGAGGGGTATTTGAAGTACGCGCGCAAACTGATGTCCGATATCCACATCTTGCGTGGCGATGGGCCCGTTTCTCCCGGGCCCACAGGCAAAAAAAGTTTTGGGGCGATGGATCTGCCTGAGACGCCGGGAAAAACGTCGTCCGCCGGACTGGCCGCGCAGTCCGCGGTACTGGATGCGCCAAAACCCACGGGGGATTCCGGGGGCTCAATAACCGGCCCTGCGCAAGACACCTGGAAATCAAGTATCGTGTCCCCCAAATTGTTAACAGCAATATCGCAGGCAGCATAATGCAAAAACTTATAACTACCATAATATTACTTAGCTTCACCATCCAAAGCATAGTTACTGATCTGTCAACAGTAAAACCCCGCCAGCCGGCAGGCAGGAATGAGATATCAACTAAACATACTCTGAGGCCAGTGGCTTCAGGAGCTGTCTCGGGTGGGTTATCTATCGATGGTGAAAATACGGCCATAACCCCAAACAGCGAATATGGTACCATTTGGTATCGAAATGGCAGTTTTAGTACACAGAAAGTGGATGACGTTAAAAAGAGAATGCACAGGGTCAAATTAAAACGTTTTCTGGCTGTAATGGGCAGCTTTGCTGTGTTGCTTTTTTCAATGAATTATTTGAGTGCAATCTTTTTAGGCACTTCCCTTTTAAGCTATTATATTGCAGTATACAATAACCACGAATTCCTTGTAGCCGGGGTTACAGCCTCTCTCATAGGATCGGTTTCGGAAATGACGGGATTGTATTTTTCTGATAATCCATCTCAAAAACACAGATTAGTGAGTAGGTTTATAATAGTTTCACTGATCAGGCTTTTTATATTTGGGCCTACGTCAAGCGCTCTCGATTCATTTATAGAATCTGCTATCCCACAGGCAACTGCAACATCTCTGCTTTTGTTTTTGCGGATGTCGATATCTTTTGTTCATGGAGTGTTTCTTGCCTCTCTTATACAGGTATTTGTACCGTATTTTTATCAAAAAAGTTATGCCAGGGCGGTTTTTGGAGCAAGAGATCCTGATAAAACTCAGCGAATCCTGGAAAACTTTACGATCAAAAGGCAAATTGGTAAAACTGTTCAGTCTATCAAGGCACGCATAGCACCTGTTATTATACAGCATGACATAATACAAAATATCTTTTACTACCAGCCTGCTTATCAGATTGTAGCAAGATTTGGACTAGGATATTTAACTGGCTTGCTAAGAAGCTGGTTTTCTAACACAAAGAAGCCCGAGGCAGGCGCCAAACCGTTTGCTTATGTCGGATTCTTTGCTTCTATCATAAGTTGGATATGGGGAAGCAAGCTAGCTGCGCTTGGGGCTGTGTTAATATCTACCGCTATGTATATATCTGCAGCAAAAAATCTTAGTAAGTCAGAACGTTTATGCAGAGTTCTGAATATAGCTAAGAGATCAATGCCTGAATTTACCTTTGGAAACATTGAAGTATCAAAAAGCCTTAAAGCGGATATCATAAGAAAGGCAGTGCCGGGAAAGAATGTCTCATATGTCTTAAGTGAAACCTGCGTTCAGGGTATTCTGCAGCAGAAAGATCTAAGGTTGGCTGCAAAATCGCTAGCTGCTAAAATTGCTCTTGAGATACCTTTGCCTGCCAGCGGCATCAACAAGATCAGTCCAATAGCAGTCACAAGTGAACTTGTCGAGTCGCTAAGTGCGGCAGGCCGAGACCAACAGGCTAAGGCCTCCTCTGCAGGAAGAGCTTATTCAACCCGACTTACATCCCTAGGCTGGAAGTTATCTACAGCTTTTGATGCCGCACATCATGAAATAGTTAGAGCTTTTATAGATGAAGCGATTAAAATGGATATAATCGGATTAGGCACCGCTTCAGAAATTTCAGAAAATTTAACATTAACTCCAGTCGAATTTATGAATACCATACTGCGTTTGTATAGAAAGTCTCCTGAGGCAGAAGCAATGGTAATCGATATATGTAGAAGGCATAGGGCTGCTGCGAATTTTATTTTAAATAGTATGGTTCTTAAGCAGGATGGCAACAGACACAATTTTCAGCAACGCCGCTATGATTCAGAACTATTAAGAAAGATTAATCAACCTGCCGATACTTATTTTGAACACTATGATAGAGCTATCTATTTAAAGCCTACTGATATTACTGTCAAAGGTACGAAAGAGCCAACGCCTTCAGATGTAGATTACATATACCATATAATGAAAACAGCCATACCCCAAAAACTTAGGAAGTTAAAGCCAATAATAGCTTGCAGGCCTGATGGTAAATTTATGCTTATTCATGGAAGAAAAAAACTTAGAGCCGCAGAGAGGTTAGGGCTTGAATATGTACCGGTTATACTAATTAGAAGTGATTCTATTGTATGTGATCCTGTATTCCTTAGAATCGACTCGGCCGCTTAACCCCTTTAAGCACCCTAATATTTCCCTAAATCTTTTAAACATAAAGACTTTCATTGAACTTACACATAGATACTTATTGTAATAGCCTAAAGAAAGTAACACTTAAAGTAACTCCTAAGAGGCGTGAGAGAAGGTTTCCGTAGTATAGAGAGTGCCTGCCCCGTGGTCCGGAGCACTCTACGGGGTTATTGATATGTTGAGGTAGTAGGTTGTTTTGGTTTTAGTTGTTTTGTAGTTTGTTTTAGGTGTTGTTCTACCGCAAGGGGTATGGGAACATTGGGGTGGGAAAAAGAACAAAAGGCAAAAAAAGGCAAAAAAGGCAAAAAATCCTTGTATTTAATACTATAAAATAGTATAATAAACGCGTAAATAAAACAAAAATGAGAAACCCCTGGCACTTGTCCGCCTTTGGCGGAAGATAGCTACGGGTTTATTTTTTTATGTGGAATATGAAAAATGTAATTTCAATTATACTTATTATCTGCTATAGCGCTTGCGCATCAGGAGCTCAAAGCCCATCTCTTGTACGTTTGCAGCATGATGCCTTGCGCCCGTCATCAACGGCTGCGCACCCGCGGAAGATAATACCTAGGCATGAAAGTATTGCGCATGCAACTTCCCCAGAAGTGAAAACAGGCAGCCCTGAGAAGACATTGCCAATACACCAGGCACACATACATGGGCGATTCATGCGCCTCTTTGACATAAGTATTGCTTCTATAGCAATAGTGCCAAGCTTATTACTTATCTGTGTCTCAGCCTTGCTTATTAGGCTGAATGATAGCGGTCCAGTATTCTTTGTGCAAAAGAGGATGGGATTTCTCGGAGAAGAGATCGCTGTTCCTAAATTACGCACCATGAGCGAAGACGCTCAGGTAACCCGCGTTGGCCGCATATTACGGCGAATGGGCATTGATGAGCTTCCGCAGCTGTGGCTTGTTTTGACTGGCAAGATGTCTATTTTTGGTCCTCGGCCGCTTTCCATGCGTGAGTTTGGGGACAAGGGGCATATCTATGTGGAAGAAGTGCTCACTAAGCGAAAGCCGGGCATGTTTGGAATATTTTCAACGCTCTGGGGCCCTGACAAAGGTCAACAACCACTCCAAGCACATCTTATTCTTGAACAGTACGAAATAGAGCATTGGTCGGTTTTATGGATGGCAAAGATTGTTTTAGCTACGCTTCACGCTATTATATATAAAGATGGTATCGAAGAAAGAATGCGGTTTTTGGGTATTGATATTAAGCATTACCCTTACCTAAAAACACTCTTACCTGATTCAATAAGCGCCCCAATTAAAGAAACGCAAGATGTTCTGCTGCCGGATTCGAAACACTATGAAACCGTAGAAACCAATATAGAGAAAGCTGTCAATCTATATAGTAGCATTCAGAAGACTAAGGATAGTCCTGAAAAGAAAGAACGCGCCCAGGCTATCACTGGAAGGGTTGAGCAACAACTGGCTCAAGAGCTAGGTTTAGTACAGCCAGAAAAAGAGACTGCCATAGCAACTCAATCGTATGCTACACCGGTGCCTGTACTTGGCGGTGAATTGGGCGTACCTGCCGAAATTGCAGGCATAGATGTTGCTATGATAAACATTGGAAAAGGTGAGAGAATAGCATACGCGCCATCTGAGCATGCAATTGAGATCCTAAGGCCTACTTTAGAAGCCTTGGCAGCACTTAGAGATGAAGTAAGCAATGCTCTTGATTCCGCCGCCTAACTCCCTGATTCCCCTTGCCATCAAGGCAAAAATCCTCTATAATATATACCGCGACATAACGTTGTCGCGTTAACTTAATATAATACTGCCATGTCACCAAAGCCTAAAAACTACGATAAGAAGATTTTTCGCTTACTCTTCGCGCTTAATAAGCTGGATAGGGGTGGAAAGGTCTCAACCAGAGAGCTATCAAAGGAGTTCAATGTCTCACAGCGTACAGTTCAACGTGATCTTGAGCTTCTCAATATGGCTGGCTTTCCACTGGCAGCACTTGACGATAAAGGACAGCATGCCTTTGCGGATGGCTTCTCTTTAAAAAAGCTCATGCTTACCAAAGAGGAGGCATCTCTGTTAAGCTTTATGCTTGAGGTGTCTAAGAGCCTAGGCAGGGATTTTGAGGAGAGCTTTGGTCAGCTATTAAAGAAGGTCCTTACGCCTGAGGCAGAGCCTATGTTCTATGCCAAGATCCCTGAAGGCATAAAGATGGATAAGCAGTATCCGTTCATGAATGAACTTAAGAATGCTGTAAAGAACCACAACAAGGTGGAGATCCACTATGTCACAGAAGAGAAAGATAGTACCTTTATAGCCCACCCTTTTAAAGTCATATTTTTTGATGGGTTCTGGTATCTCTTAGTAAGGACAGATGAAGATGAGAGGATAATACGCCTAAGGCTTGAATGTATAAGAGAAATAAAACTCTCAAAAGGCCATTTTAAGGTGCCGGACAATCTAAAGGTTATGCTTGATGAGAGTGTGAATATCTGGTTCTCAGATCAGCGTAACAAAAAGGTTGTATTAAAGATAGACAAAGAAGCAGCTAGATTCTTTAAAACAAAAAAATACCTGCCTCTTCAGAAGATAACAAAAGAGAATAAGGATGGCTCGCTTGTCGTAGAGACAATGGTTGCCCAGGACATGGAGGTGCTTCCTACAATACTTCTCTGGATACCGTATGCCAGAGTCACCACCCCTAAAAAGCTGGCTCTCGATATAAAAGATATTGTCACAGACTACCTTAAGACCCTATAAAAATTCCTTAAAATATTGCCTGTTGAGTGCAATAGTAAAAGTAATATTTATATTACTTTTACTTGACAAATACTACTTTTTAATGTATATTTGTGGTGGAGGTGGAAAACAATGAAAGCTGTAATGTCGATAAAGATAGAGAAGTCGCTTATGCAAAAGATCAAAGATTTTTGTAATGAGCATGGCCTAAAACAAGGTTTTTTTGTAGAGAAGGCCTTGAGGGCGCAGCTTGAGAGAGAAGAGCTGACTGAAGATATTATAGAGATCAAGCAGCTTCGCTATCAGGAAAGATCTGCTGATGATTTCGGTACCTATCTTAAAAATAGAAAAGCATGAAATATGCCCTTAAGATTATACCTAAGGCTCAAAAAGATTTAGATGCGATAAGTGGCAATAATTTTGATTTTATTAAAAAGAAGATCCTTTTGTTGTCGAATAAACCTAGGCCATTCGGCAGTAAGAAGCTTACCAATGATGATGGATATCGCATAAGAGTAGGTAACTTCAGGATATTATACAGGGTTAATGATTCTGCTAAAGCGGTGATAATATATAGAATTAAGCACCGCAGAGAAGCCTACAGATAAAATTTTTTACTTTTTTTCGTGGGGCAACCGCAACGCTGTTGTCAGCGTATACGATACCGCATAAGTACATTTTATGTTTTTGTTTTAAGACCTTGACAATGTGTACACACTATGGTACACTTGTTATGGAGGTAAAAAAGATGGTTAAAAATATATCAATTAGAAATCTAAGGTCAAACCTATCGGGCGTACTTTCTAAAGTAACAAAGCATCTGGATCGCTATGTTATATTAAAACATGGAGAGCCAGAGGCTGTGATCATGTCTATAGATGACTACGAAGGATGGCTTGAGACTTTGGAGATATTAAGCAGTAAGAAGGTCATGGCTGATA
>CAZBNF010000015.1:0-18322 GCA_964493115.1 uncultured Planctomycetia bacterium
CATAAGCAGATTTTACCCTTTTTTTTATAAACGAGATCAGCTTTAATACATCTTCGGCGCTGGCCCTTCCTTTGTTAAGGATAAAATTCGCGTGTTTTGTAGAAATCCGCGCATCCCCTATTTTTTTTCCCTTCAAGCCGCATCTATCTATCATCTCTCCCGCGCTTATACCTGCATTATCCGGATTTTTAAATACGCAGCCGGCACTGGGGGCTGTATAATCCTGCGTCAAAAGCCTGCGCTCTAAATATCTTTTTATGTTATTTCTTATAAGGGCTCTTTTGGCTCTCCTCAGTTTGAATTGGGCAGATAATATAATAGTATCTTTTAAGCCGCTATGCCTATATTTAAAATCTATATCTTTACCGCTCAGAGTACTTGTACTACCGGAAAGATTAAGGCACTCGATGTTTTCTAAAATACATGATACATCTTTTGAATGAACGCCCGCGTTCTGAAAAACAGCCCCTCCAACTGTTGCCGGTATGCCTACGAGAAATTCAACGCCGCTTAAAGAATGCCCTTCAGCAAAATTAGATAAATTATTAATCGTTACACCCGCACCGCAGGTTATATTATTTTTGCGCAGGCTGATCCTTGTAAAACAAGGAGTGGACAACTTTAAAAATATATTGTTTAACCCCTTGTCAGTGACTATTATATTACTACCGCTTCCTATAGGCAATAAAGAAATTCTATTTTTATTACATACAGATAAAAACATTTTCAGGTCAGTTAATCCTTCGGGAATGTACACACCAATAGCGGGCCCGCCTATCTTAATGGTAGTATATACCCTCATAGGGGCATTGGGTATAAATTTCCCGCCCAAACAGCTGAACTGATCCTTGTGCAAAGACTTTTTAAACAACACCTGCTCTGAGCGCATCTTGCTTTCTTTCCTTAAGGCGTGTTATAAATTCTCCTGATAATCTTCCTATATCGCCTGCGCCCAGAAAAAGGAGCAGGTCTCCAGGCTTTACAAAATTTAATAAATATTCCAGCAGTTGTTCTTTTACTATATAATTAGCATTTACCTTCTTATTCTTGAGGACCTCATCATATATGCACATGGATGTAACCCCGAATATAGGTTTTTCATTAGCCGCGTAGATATCCGTAAGTATGAGATAATCTGTATCGGAGAAAGATTGGGCGAACTCTTTTTTTAGGAATTTCGTCCTTGTGAAACGATGCGGCTGAAATATTGATATCAGGCGCTTTCGTTTCATGTTCAAGGCAACCTTAAGAGTAGCCTTAATCTCTGTAGGGTGATGCGCGTAATCATCTATTATTCTGATATCATCTATGCATGCCTTTTCCTGAAAACGGCGCTCTGCCCCTTTATACGCCAATATCGATGACCTGACCGCATCAGGGGCAAGGCCAATATCAAGCGCTGTAAGGATGGCTGCCATGCTGTTTAATATATTATGTTCACCCGGCACATGGAGTTTAAACCTGCCTATTGCCTTGTTTTCATAAAACAGATCGAACTCGGATTCCGAAGGGTCAAGTTTTATATTTTCCACGTATAAATTATTTTTTTTGGATTTGCCATATCTTAATATTCTAATCTTAAGGTTTTTTATCGTATTTTTCAGGTAAGGGTCTTCGCCCCAGCAGATAACAGCACCATCATGTTTTGTGTGTTCCGCGAACTCAAGATACGCGCTTTGTATCTGTTCTATGCCACTGTAATAATCAAGGTGTTCAAGGTCTATGTTCGTAATTACACCATAATCAGGTTTAAGGTATAGAAATGAGCCATCAGATTCATCGGCCTCTGTTACGAAATATTCGCCGTCGCCTATAAATGCATTGCCATTAAAATACGGTACAAGTGCCCCGACTATCCCGCTGGGGTTGAGTTTTGATTCTTTAAGGATTGTGGATATCATAGAAGATGTTGTTGTCTTGCCATGAGCCCCTGTAACAGCTATGCATTTTTTCCCTTCTCCAAGATAAGACAAGAATTCCCCTCTTTTAAAAATAGGTATGCCTTTCCTTCTTGCCTCGGCAAGCTCGGGATTATGGGCTAAGACCGCTGAAGAATAAACTACCACATCTATGTCCTTAATATTTTCCCAGCGATGGCCTATTGCTATATCGGCACCCTCAGAAACAAGTTTGTCGATTATGCCGCTTGGCTTTATATCAGAGCCTGTTACCGTGTGGCCTGTTTTAAGGCAAAGCCACGCGATACCACTCATACCGATACCGCCAATACCTATAAAATGTATCTTTTTCGGGCTATGCAACATCCGCGAGCTCCATCACCTGCCGGGCAAGCATTGAGGCCGCGTCAGGTTTTGAAAAAAGCCTCATATTGTTTATCATCTGCTTTATCTCCTTCTCATTATTTATAATAGAAAATATCTCCTTTTTAAGCCTGTTTGATGACAACTCTTTTTCTGCCAATACAACAGCAGCCCCTGCCCTTGCGAGGGAAAGGGCATTTTCAGTTTGATGGCAACCTGCCCAGGGATAAGGTATCAGCACAGCAGGTATTCCAAAAAAAGCTATCTCAGATATGGTGGTTGCCCCTGCCCTGCATAAGACCAGGTCTGCCGCTTTATAGCACAAGGGCATATTATCATAAAACCCCCTGACCCAGTGGACAATCTTGTTAACCCTATAGGCCTGCTCTACTTTTTCTATATCCCTGTGCCCTGTTATGTGCGCTATCTGTATGAGATCTTTCTCCTTGTCATTAAGGATTTCAACCATATCAGATACAGCCTTATTTATCGAGGAGGCCCCAGAACTCCCGCCTATAACAAGTAGTGTCTTCCTGCTTCCTGAGAACTTTAAAGCCGAAAGAGCCTCTTGTTTTGTTGTCATTTTGAATCCGTCTATCATCTCCCGCCTTACAGGATTTCCTGTCAGAATACATTTTGCGCTCTTTTTCATGGCGGAATCAGCAAAGCTCAGGCATACTCTGTCAACGCTTTTAAATAGTATCCTGTTAGCGCGCCCAAATGAGGCATTCTGCTCATGGATCAAGGTCTTTATCCCCATAGTGGCTGCAGCCTGTATTACAGGGCCCGAGATATAGGCACCAAAGCCTACCGCGATATCAGGATTCACCCTGGTTATTATAGGCTCCACATCAAAGCGCGCCTTGATAAGTTGCGCTAAAAAAATAAACCACCCTATAGATATACCATATGGCATTTTAGGGACACCAAGAACATGATAATTAAATCCTGCTTTTTTTATCATACTCCGCGTGCTGTATGATTTATCGATAATAAATATGGAATCAGCGCAGCCTTTTTGCTTTAACTCCTGTGCCAAGGCTATAGCGGGAAATATGTGCCCGCCTGTTCCTCCGCATGTTATTAATGCTCTCATGTTTTACCTGTGCCAACAGCCTTCAGCTTGTCTCCGCCATGGACGGATCCGCCTACGGCGGAAACTATAAACTCAACGCCTGTGCTTTGCTATGTTCAGCAATAAGCCAACGCTCGCCAGGCTATATACCAAAGATGTCCCGCCATAGCTTATAAACGGCAATGGCAGGCCTTTTGTCGGTATAAGGGCTGTAACTGCCGCTATGTTTATCATGACCTGCAAGGCAATCATTGTTACTAAGCCAAAAGCGAGAAACTGCCCGAACAGGTCCCTTGCCGAATATGCTATCTTAAAACCCAGCCATATAAAAACCGTGAATAAAATAATAATCCCCATGCTGCCGATTATGCCAAGCTCCTCACCTATAATCGAAAAAATGAAATCTGTATGGGCCTCGGGTAAATAGAACAGTTTCTGTTTTGAATGTGCAAGGCCTACGCCAAAAAGTCCGCCGCTGCCCATAGCTATCATGGATTGTATTATTTGAAATCCTGCCCCCCGGGGATCGCTCCAGGGATTGGCGAAAGCTATCATACGCTTTATTCTATACGGCTTAACAGCAATAAGCCCAACCATAGCTATTACACCCGGCACCATTACCATAGAAAGTTGTTTTAAATCAACGCCTGCTATAAATGCCATAATTATTACGAGAAGAGCAGCCGCTACGGCTGTTCCAAGATCAGATCCGGCTAATATAAGAATCAAGCATACCCCAAGAGATATTACCAGCGGCAAAAAACCGTAAAAAAAATCTTTTATCTCTGATTGCTTGCGTGAAAGTATATCAGCGGCATAAAGGACAAGAGATAGTTTGGCTATTTCAGAAGGTTGAAAACTTATCCCGCCTAAGCTTATCCAGCGCCTTGCCCCGCCCGCGGCTCTACCGACTCCGGGTATAAAAACTGCCAGCAATAAAAATATCGAAAATATCAGAAACGGCTTGGAAAAATTCCTTAGTTTACCATAATCAAAACTCATAAGAGAGGCTGCTGCCATAAAACCAATAAGTAAAAATATTATATGTCGTTTTAAAAAATAAGCGCTATCATTGTAGTTTTCATACGCAAAAGCACAGCTGGAAGAATATATCATGACTGTCCCTATCGCTGTAAGTATCATTACAACCAGAAGCAGATTTATGCGTATATGTCTCATTCTTTTTAGCTATAGTTTGAAGCTGTTAACCAGCCATCAACTTCAGCACGGCTTTTTTAAAAGCCGCGCCGCGATCAGAATAACTCTTATACATATCAAAACTTGCGCACATAGGAGAAAGAAGGACGATGTCTCCCGGCCTTGACTTGTCTTTGGCGATCCCTACCGCCTCAACCATGCAGGATGCCTTATACGTTTTTGTAGCGCCTGAAAAGGCATCTATTATTTTATCCTTTGCTTCGCCAATCGCTATAATGGACTTGACCCGTTTACGAACTAATTCTGCTATAGCCCTGAAATCGCTTTCTTTATCTCTTCCGCCGGCAATCAATACCACCTTACCTGAATACGCCTTTAAGGCCGACGCGCATGCATCTACGCTCGTTGCTTTTGAATCATCTATATATCTTACCCCATCAAAAGTAACAACGTCCTCGCACCTGTGAGGAAGCCCTTTAAAATTCCTTAGTGCTTTTCTCATGCCTTCGCATGTTGCGCCGGAAAGATGCGCGCAACAACATGCGGCCAGGATATCTGAAAAATTATGCCCGCCTGAAAGCAGGATATCACTTACAGAACATACCTTTTTTCTTTCCCCGTTCATATTAAGGACAAAATTACCTTTGTCAAGAAACGCGCCTGTTACATTTTTTTTTAAACTATAGAAGTATATCTTCGCGTTGGGTTTCGGTTTTACAGACCTTAAGTTTTTATCATCATAATTTAACACACAAAAATCGTTTTCCCCCTGATTTTTATATATATTCTTTTTTGCGGAGAAATAGTCATTGAAATCTGAATGCATATCAAGATGGTTGCCAGTGATGTTGGATATAAGTGAAATCCGGGGCCTGAACCTATCTATACTCTTAAGCTGAAAAGAGCTTGTTTCAAGGATTATCGGTTGATGTTTTTTCACTGACAACACCAAACCTGAAAAAGCTTTGCCGATATTTCCGCACACAAGGGGGTCTTTGCCAGAGGCTTTTAGCATCAAACCGATAAGCGTAACTATAGTACTTTTTCCGTTGGTTCCGGTAACAGCAATTATATCTGCTTTAGAAAACCATGATGCAAGCTCTATTTCACCCACAACAGGTATTGATAGGCTTCTTGCAATCGTTAAGGGCTCGGCGCTATCCCTTACCCCCGGGCTTACCACAAGCATATCCGAGCTCTCTACAATACTTTTACGGCAGAGGCCCAAATCAACCCTGATTCCCTTTTTGCGTAGTTGCGAAGCGGTTTTACGAAGCCCTTCGGAATTATTCGCATCTGTGGCATAAACATGAGCACCTTTTTTACTTAGAAGGACAGACGCCGCCTTTCCGCTTATGCCTAAACCAACTACTGTTACATTTTTATCTTTTATATCCATATCAACGAAGTTTTAATGTCATTAATGTAAAAAGCGCTAAAATCGCGGCAACTATCCAGAAACGGACAACTATCTTGGGTTCATGCCATCCGCGCATCTGCAGGTGGTGATGAAAAGGTGCGCACAAAAAAATTCTCCTGCGCCGGATCTTAAAAGAAGCAACCTGCAATATCACAGATAGAGCCTCAAAGACAAAAATACCTCCTACTATCAAAAGAAGTATCTCTTTCTTTATGCAGCATGCGACAACGCCAATACCCCCTCCCAGTGCCAGAGAACCTGTATCCCCCATAAAAACATTAGCAGGATAAGAATTAAACCATAAAAATCCAAGCCCCGCGCCTGCTAAAGCAGCGCAGTAAACAGCGAGTTCTCCGACTCCTGGTATGTATTTAATATAAAGATACTCTGCAATTCGTATGTTACCAGCAGCATACCCTATAATTGAATATGTTAACCCTACCATAACCATACATCCTATAGCCAGGCCATCCAGCCCATCGGTTAAGTTTACGGCATTAGATGTCCCTGTTATTACAATCATTATAAATAATATGTAAAAAATCCCCGCGTTAAATATAAGATTTTTAAAAAAAGGAAAATATATGCTCGTATCAACATTGGCATCCAGAAAAAGAAACACTCCGACTATAAGACCAAGCGTTATTTGGCCTAAAAATTTAATCCTTTTGCTTAAGCCCGCGCCTTTAGCTGCCCGAAGCTTAACAAGATCATCCAGAAAACCTAATACGCCGAGCCATAATGTAGAAAATATGGTTAAAAGAATATATTTATTATCAAGCCTTGCCCATAACAATGTGGAAAAAATAATAGAAAAGATCATAATAATACCACCCATAGTAGGGGTGCCTTGTTTGCCTTTGTGCGCGGAATAAATTCCAGGTACCTCTTCCTCCGGCCGGACACGTTCACCAATGTTAAATCGCTTGAGGAGTTTTATTACATAAGGGCCTAAAATAATACTCACTAAGAATGCTGTAATTATAGCCCCGACAGCCCTGAATGTTATATATCGAAATACATTAAACCCGAAACACACATCCTTTAATGAATATAGTAAATGATAAAGCAATGTTTCACCCCTTGTTTTAGTGTTGTAACGGATAGCATTTAGAAAAACTATACGCTATACGCCATTAAAAGCTCCTCAACGACCTCCTCCATCTTCATGGACCTGGAACCCTTGACTAGCACGGTATCGTTTTCTGCTATCTGTTTTTTTAAAAAAGATACTATCTTGTTTTTGTCTTTAAACTCTATTATATTATTTTTTTTCATGCCCCCATTAAGGGCTCCTTTGCCGGTATAACATGCGTACCGGCCAAATAAGATAAGCCTGTCTACCGCCCCTGATCTCGCGATAAACCTGCCACAGGCACTATGAAGCGCGCTGGATTTTTTGCCAAGCTCAAGCATATCAGCGCATACAAAAAAATTTCTTCCGCTTTCTCCCAGCTCTTTCAGCGCGGATACAGCGGATTTCAGGGAATCGGGGTTGGAATTATATGTATCATTTATTATTTTAAAATTATTACACCTATAAATTTGCATTCTCTTAGGGGTTGCGCTAAAAGATGAAAGTGATTCTTGGATTAATTCCTGTTCCATGAAAATAGATGACGCCGCGATAGCAGCCAAGCTGTTATAGATATTGTGCCTTCCCAGTAAGGGTATAAAAAAATCTTTTTTTCCTAGGAAAAACTTTATGCCCGCATCGGTGTACGTTATACTTTCTGCCCTGTATTGCGCACTTGGGTTTTCTATAGCAAAGCCTAATGTCTTTATGCCTTTATAGTTTCTGGGAGCGAGCACTTTATCATCCAGATTTTTTATCCATACCCCTCCTTTCGGCAGGGATTCCACCATGGCTATCTTTTCTTTTAACACGCCTGAAACAGTTTTTAACCCCGCAAGGTGTGACATGCCTATGTTTGTGGTAATAACAATATCAGGCCTTATGATTCTGCTGCTACGGGCTATTTCACCTAAGGAATTTGTTCCTGCCTCAATAACCGCTATATCATGGTCTTTTAATTTTAAAAGCGTTTTTGCTATACCTATCTGGTTATTATAATTTCCATCTGTTTTTAATACTTTAAATTTTACTTTAAGAATGTGGCCAAGCAGGTCTTTTGTTGTAGTCTTTCCATTAGAGCCTACAACACATATAAAAGGTATATGAAATGTGTCCCTGTGCGCTTTCGCTATAAGGCTTAGGGCATCTTCTGCGTTTTCTACAACCAATAACGGCACTTTTATACATTTACGGGCCCTTATGCTATCCTCCGCTACAACTGCCAAAGCACCTTTTTTCACAGCATCAGAGATAAAGTCTCCTCCACAAAAATGTTTTCCATTTAAGGCAATAAAAAGCTCTCCCTTTTTTATGGTCCGCGAGTCCGTTGAAATCGAATCTATATTAAAATCATTATTAAGGCCTGTAACTTTTGCGTTTACTGCCTTTATTATATCTTTTAATTTCACTTAAACCTTCTCCATTGCTCTTATGTTCTGTAGTGTCTCATAAGCGATCTTTCTATCATCAAAGGCAACCGTGGTATCCTTTAATATCTGGTAGCTTTCATGCCCTTTGCCTGCTATGAGGACTATATCTCCTCTTTGCGCTGTGTTTAAAGAATATTCAATAGCCTTCCTGCGATCAGTAATAATTTTAAAATCATTGAATCCTTCCGGCAGGCCCTTCTTGATATCGCCTATTATATCTTCGGGTTTCTCGTTGCGCGGATTATCGCTTGTTATTACCACATAATCAGAAAGAGACGCGGCCACCTTTCCCATCCTGGGCCGTTTTTTCTTATCCCTGTCTCCCCCGCAACCAAATACCGTGATGATTCTTTTTTGTTTCACCTCTCCAATGGCCTCAAGAACATTTAATAACGCGTCGTCTGTATGAGCATAATCAACAAAAACCAATATTCCGCTTTGGGCTGAGTCTATCCTCTCCATTCTCCCCGGGGCTGGCTGGAAACCCTTCATCGCGTTTTTAATAACGGCGGACGGCAAATCAATGGATATCGCCCATGCTATAGCAGCAAGCATATTGTATATGTTATACTCCCCTATAAGGGGGCTGTCTATATGGAATGAATTCCCCCCCGCATTAATCTTAAAGCTTGTGCAGTGCGCTGACTTTACAATTTCGTAAGCCGTTATATCAGCTGGATTTTTTATTCCATATGTTAATATCTTCCCCTTGTGTTCATCTACTATAATCCTGCCATATGGATCATCAATATTGACGATGCCCGTACCATCTTCTTTAAGCGCAGAAAAGAGTTTTCGTTTCGCTTCAAAGTATTGATCCATATTCTTGTGGTAATCAAGGTGTTCGCTTGTCAGGTTTGTAAAAATTGCCCTGTTAAATGAAATGGCATCAACGCGGTTTTGGTGAAGCGCATGGCTTGAAACCTCCATAACGCAATTGTTTATGCCCGAGGCCTCCATGTCACTCAAGAACATCTGCAGCATTATAGAAGAGGGTGTTGTATTTGTTGCCGGTATAAGCCTTGGGCCTATTCTATAGTTTACCGTACCTATCATGCCGCATTTCATACCGGCATGTTCTAATATAGCTGACACCATGTATAGTATGGTGGTTTTTCCGTTTGTCCCCGTAATACCGATAACATTCATCCGATCAGATGGATGCTGGTAAAAATTAGCCGCTATCGCGGCGCAGGCCTTTCTTATGTCGCCTACTATTATTTTGACGATATTCTTATACGTTATGAAATCCGCTTCCGCTACAACACATACTGCCCCGCGCTCTATTGCCTCATCAATAAAATCACAGCCATTTTGGCTGATACCTTTTATGGCAAAAAACATGCCCTGATTTTTAATCTGCTTCGAGTTATAAGATATCGATCCTATTTCTGTATACCTGTCGCCTTTTACGGTACAGGCACCAATACCCTTAAGAAGCAGGTTAAGCTTCATTTGCACCCTCCTGTCCAATCCTTAAATATCTTAAAGTGGAATCACATATATCCTTAAAAACAGGGGCTGCGACTGTACCGCCATAATAGCCATTTCGCGGGGTATCTATCATAACACACACTGTTATAACAGGATTTTGGGCAGGGGCAAAACCTATAAATGAGGCCACATAATCTCTTTGCGAATACCTGCCTGATGAATCTATTTTTTGAGCGGTGCCTGTTTTACCGCCGGCATCAAAACGCTTAAGCTTTGCCCGTTGGCCGGTCCCTGTTTCTATAACAGCCTTCATAACTGATCTTAACTGTACTGACGTATCCTCACTTATAACGCGCCTTATTCTTATAGGCTGGAATTCTTTTATAACCTCGCCGTTATCATCTATAATTCTGCTGACTATACGGGGCTTGATAAGCATACCCCCATTTGTTATCGCGGACACGCCGATAGCAAGCTGCATAACAGTAACCCCTATCTCCTGGCCCATCGGGATAGCGGCAATAGAACCCTTTGTCCATACATTTAGGGGACGCAACATACCGCCAATTTCACCAGGCAGGCCTATATCCGTAGGGATTCCAAAGCCAAACGCCTTGATATATTCATACAACGCTTTATCCCCCAGCTTAATAGCCGCCTTTACTGTCCCTATGTTTGAAGATTTCTCAATCACCTCTTTAAAGCTTAAGTTTCCATGGCCCTGATGATCATGCAATGTACGTCCGGCTATATTCCATGCCCCTTTTTCGCAAAAAAAATTATCACTAAATGTAACCTTTCCTGAATCAATACAAGCGGATGCTGTGATAACCTTAAACACTGATCCTGGCTCATAATAATCTGTTATCGCGCGGTTTCGTTTTTGTTCATCCGTAGCTAAATGAAATTCATTGAGATTATAAGATGGAAATGCCGCGAGGGCAAGTATATCACCACTATATGGATCCATTACCAGCGCAACGCCTGCCTTTGCTTTATGCTTATCAATTATCCGCTTAAGGGCTTTCTCGGATATATGCTGTATAACCTCATCTATTGTAGTAACCACGCTGAAACCATTCACAGGGGGGACATAGGTATTGCCAAATGCCTGAACTTCCCTGCCCTTGGCATCCCTTATGATTATTCTATACCCTTTTCTGCCAGTCAGGTATTTGTTGTAATAAGCTTCAATGCCCTCTAAGCCAACATTATCCGTTCCGGCAAATCCTATCGTCTGGCACGCAAGCCTGGTATTAGGGTAGAATCGCTTCGTCTCGTTAATAACCTGTATACCCTTAAGTTTAAGTTGTTTTACCTGTTCTGATTCCTTGTCAGGAATCTTGCGCGCAAGCCATACAAACATTTTATCGCGGCTTAATCTTTCATAGATAAAACCTTCATTCTGTGGAAGTATCCGGGCAAGCAGTCTAGCAGTGGTTTTTTTATCCATCACATCTCTTGCTATGGCATAAACTGAATCAACCTTCAGGCTTAGAGCAAGCTTGCGCATATTCCTGTCTAATATATCTCCTCTTTTAGGTTCAAGCTCTATGCGGACTAGATGCTGAAGATTTGCGAGGTGAAGTGCTTTTTCGTGAAAGAATGTGTGGATATACACTACGCGGGCACTAATAAGTATAAGCAATATTGTAAAAATAAGTAATACAACACCTATTCTGAATTTATATCTTCTTGTATGCAACTTAGAGACTCTTTTTTGTTTGGAGGGTTACACCACTAAAATCATTCGCCCAGCTCTTTTGCCACGGCCTCATTATCAAGAGCGAACATGCTTAATAACAAACTTGAAATTTTGGCCGGTAATCTTGTAGGCGCAATCATATTATCAATCACAACAGGCCTTTCCACTCTTATGGTGTAAGAATCGATCGGCATGTGGGCATAAGCCTGCACATTTTCCTGTATTTTGCTGTCAAGCCTTACTGGGGATTCTAACATCGATATATTATATCTTAAAGCATTGTTCTGGTCAATCAATAAACCGAGATCTTCATTTGAATGACTTATAGCATAACTATATTCTATGAGATTGGCGTGTTGATGTACATAAAGAACGGATAAAAACGCTGCTGTTATTATAACTGTTGCTGCCTTTATCACTTTAAATCCTTTCAGCTGAGCGCAATTTTGCGCTTCTTGAACGCGGGTTCTCGGATATCTCCTGCCTGTTGGCGGTTATTGGTTTTTTGGTAAGCGTCTTTAACATGCCGCTTTCCGTAAAAACCTTAAAGGTGCGTTTTACTATCCTATCCTCGAGAGAATGAAATGATATCACTACAACCCTGCCGTTTTTCTTTAAAAATTCCGGGGCCTTTAAGAGTGCTTCTTTTATCACGCTGAGTTCGTCGTTTATAAATATCCTAAAAGCCTGAAAGGTCTTTGTAGCCGGGTGTATCTTCGTTCTGTAAGTATGGTTGAAAGCATTCGCGATAATTTGAGCGAACCTTGTAGAATCATGGATCGGGGAAATTCTCCTGGCCTCTATTATGGCTCTTGCAATTTTGCGCCATTGCCTTTCTTCCCCGAAATCTTTTATTATGTTGCCCACTTGGATTTCAGTCATGTTTTCCAGCACTCTCCACAAAGGCAGCCCCTTTGTCTTATCCATGCGCATATCCAACGGGCCGCTGTTTTTGAAACTAAACCCTCTTTGGCCGTCATCAAGCTGAAATGACGATATGCCAAAGTCAAAGAGCATCGCGTCTACTTTTTTTATGTTTAAATCGTCTAAAACCTTATTAAAATTGACAAAATTTTCATGAAAAAGCTTGAAACTGCCATTAAAAATCTTTAGATTTTTTTCTGCCTCTTCGAGGGTATCCTTGTCCGCGTCTATCCCGATAAGCCTGCCCTTTGGCGATATGATTTTCAATATTTCAACCGCGTGTCCGGCACAGCCTACCGTACAATCCAACACAACTGACTTTTTATTGCAATTTAAATACTCAAGGGTCTCCTGCAGCAATACGCTTTTATGCACAAAAGGCTCCTCTTAAGCACTCATATCTTTCTTCCAAGCGCCCTCTCAAGCCTCGGGTTTATTCCGACAAAGCGCGGGTCGCAGTTAAGAGCGCGCAGCTTTTTAAGCCTTTCTATCATAACATAACTTTCTTCGAGGAGCTTTTTCTTGTTCTCAGCATATTCTACTGTAAGCGGCATAAAATCCTCTCCTTTTATCCGTCTATAAGGTTTTCTGCTATCTCTTCGAATGATTCTTTCGAATTAGCATAAAACTCTTTCCATAAATCCTTCGACCAGATCTCTATCCTGTTTGATACACCGATAAAAACAACCTCTTTTTTTATAAGCGCGTATTCTTTAAGATAGCCCGGCAAAAGTATCCTGCCCTGCTTGTCCGGAAGAATATCCTGCGCGCCTGAAAAAATTATACGATTGAATTTGCGGTGTTCTGATTTTGTAAAAGACATGGAGCGAAATTTTGATTCCTGGACCTTCCACTCTTCTTCGGTAAAAATAAAAAGGCATTTATCAAGGCCGCGTGTAATATAAAGCTTTTCCGCATATGCCTCTTTTAATGCCTCGCGGAATTTTGAAGGGACAATCAACCTGCCCTTGCGGTCCAGCGTATGTTCAAACTCTCCGTAAAACATCTTATAGCCTCTCTCCCCACCTCACCCCGAACCAAATCTATATGCATAAGCTATTGCAAGCAGGTTTGGTTCGGGGCGAGAAGGGCCTGCTTTAAATTATCCTAAAAAACATTTTTTACTAATATCCCTTATCGCCCACCGAGAAGGGACTATCCACCAAGAAGAGCCAACTCAATTCGCCCACCGAAAAGAGCTTTTAATAAACCACTTTACTCCACTTTCAACCACTTCGTTACAAATATACCCTATAATCTCTCTCTTGTCAAGGGGTTATTTTCCATAAAGGCCATATGGCTTTAGAGAAATTTGAACATAAAGCTAAAATATACAAAATAATGGGGTTATGCTATGGATAAGACACTACATGTAGGATTGGCGGTAGAGGAAAATTTTTGAAAATTTTCGTAAAAATGAGTAAAAAAACAGGGGCAGGCTGCCATTTTCTTTGAGAGCGCCTTAGTAAGAAAATGGCAGCCTGTCGCTGTTTTTTATGTCCCTAATTTTTAATTCCAGATACCCTTATTACCCGCTTTTGCCTTACGCTGAAGATCTAGAAAATCATCTGCATACTTTACATTAGGCGGTATTATATAAACTTTGGCATAACCTTCTTCGATCATTTTTGCGTTTACAAACACATCATCTATATAAACATAGGCGAGCAGTCTGTCATACTTATCGCGCTTTACAGTATCAAATTCAAGCCGGACTTTTCTTTTGTCTACGAGATTAAGATTAAATCTCTTCGCTTCCTCCGCAAAATGTTCCGCGGGCGGGTTTTTATAATTCATCTCAGGGGTATCTATGCCAAGGTATCTTACCCTTTCGCCATTATCGAGTTTTACGGTATCTCCATCGTAAACATATACAACCCTTGCATAGTAATCGCCTGTCGAGACAGGCCCGCATCCTGATATAAAAAATATAAGAAAGATGCACAATACATAAACAAGATATTTATTTACTTGGGCATACATATCTTAACCCTCCAATAATTCAACACAGCTTGATACATAACCTAATAAGGAACAATATAGGTTTCCTCATCAGTTAGGTTCAGATAATCCTGAAAAGACATCTGGCCTGTTATCTCTTTGTTAACTTTTGATCTTCTCGCTGATAGATAAGGGTGAGTATACCAATAACGCTTTGGGCCTGTCTTGCCATCCATCTGCCATTGGATAAGCTTATCAAGGACTCTGACCATTGCCTCCGGCTCGAATTCTGCCTTTTTAAGATACCTTACAGCCAGGGCATCTGCTTCAAACTCATGCTCTCTGCTGTTGGCAAGCATAAGCTGGCCAAAGGCCTCTCCTGCTTTACGCTTTGTATAAGAGTCTTTAGCGGCGCCTGCAACAAGTATCTGAAGTATCTGATAGCCAATCCCGCTTTGCAGTCTTTTTATGCCATGGCGCGCGCAGACATGGCCTACTTCATGAGCCAATATAGCTGCTATCTCATCATCATCAAGTTTTTCAAGAAGGGCTTTAAATATATAAACATACCCGCCCGGAAGAGCGAAGGCATTCTCAACATCATCTTCATCCAGGACTTTAAAACTATAGATAAGCTCACGTCTGTCCGATACTTCCGCTATCCTTTTACCTATCCTTGCAACCTTTTCCTGATTTAAATAATTTTCATCAGAGCCGAATTGTTTTTCAACCTGCTCGGACATGGAACGACCCATATCGATTTCTGTTTCTATGGATATAAAAAGGGTCTCTTCTTTTCCTGTTGCAAGATTGTATTCGGAATAGGGATAAACGGGATTTGCTGAAAACAAGCAATAAAATAAAAACAGGCTTATTGCTATCTGCCTGGATTTCATCAAAAATTAACCTCTCATGCGCTGCAGAAGGCCTTCCAGCTCTTTCGGGTCATTGGATCTCTGCATTGCCACAGCTTCATCAACAATGTTTTCCGCTACAAGCCTCATGAGAGACCCGTTTAAGGTAATCATGCCATCCTTAGAACCTGTCTGTATAGCGGTATAGAGTTGGTGTAAATTGTTTTCGCGTATAAGATGCCTTATGGCTGAATTTACATTCATTATCTCAGCTGCAAGCACGAGAGAATCTTTATCTTTTCTTGGGATAAGTTCCTGTACTACAACTCCTACTAATACAGCACCAAGCTGTATACGTACCTGCTGTTGCTGCTCTGCAGGAAAAACATCTATTATACGGCTTATTGAATGAGTAGCGCTATGGGTATGAAGTGTAGCGAGTATAAGGTGGCCTGTTTCAGCAAGGGTAATAGCCGTACTTATTGTATCGAGATCTCTCATCTCACCTATCATTATAACATCAGGGGATTCCCTTAAAACATGGCGCAGGGCTTCGTGGAAAGATGTTGTATCGCTTCCAACTTCACGCTGGTCTACAATGGATTTTTTATGTGCATGAACAAACTCTATAGGGTCTTCTATTGTAATTATGTGGCATCTTCGCCGTTCATTGATATATTCTATCATGCTCGAAAGCGTGGTGGATTTTCCACTGCCTGTAGGCCCTGTCACAAGGATAAGCCCATTTGGCTTATCAGCAAAATCACTTACAATCTGCGGCAGGCCCAGATCACTTATCTTTGGAATATCAAAAGGAATAAGCCTTATTGCAACACCTATTGAACCACGCTGATAATATGCATTTAATCTGAAACGGCTTATGCCTTCTACCCCAAATGAGGCATCTAATTCTTTATCCTTCCTGAATCGAGTTAATTGATCGTCTGTCAAGACGGAAGACAAAAGCCGTTCTATCTCCTCGCCCTTTAACGGATTTTGATACTTGATAGCCTGCATCTCACCGCTTAGGCGCAGCATTGGCGGGGCTCCTGCGGCAAAGATAAGATCTGATGCCTTTAAATTATTCATTAATTCAAGCAATTGACGAAGCTCAACCATAACAAACATCCTTTTGTAAAAACTTAAAGAATATAGCAGGCACTCATAAGCCGAGTTCTGTTAATGACGACATAAGTTATGGAGCCAAAGGCGACATAACTTATATGTCGTCACCAGATGGCCATCTATCTAGTCCTGTTATTGCTAACAGAATCCTCTTCCCTTTAAGGGAAATTAGCGACCTTACCCACCCTGCTAACTGAGGAACGGACCATTCCTATGGCAGGGCCTATTTGGTCTTGCACCACGTAGAGATTGCCGCGTTTCACATCACGATCATCACTATGGGATAATAAAAGGGCAACAGGCAGTCTTGCCTGAAAACCCTTACAGCCATAAGCAATAAATCGATACTCGTCTCTGTGGCTCTAATCCGTCCCAAACCAAATTTATAAACATAACTGTAATCAGCAAAATTCGGTAAGGGAGACGGGCGTTACCCGCTACGTTGTCCTATGGAGCTCGGACTTTCCTCCCCGAACCAAATTTATAGGCCAAACTGGCATTAGCAAAATTTGGTACGGGGCGGCCATCGAGTGCATGCTATATTCTCAAAGAACAGTTTATCTTATTTGCTATTTTGATTTTAATATAAAAGATCGACCAACTCTTATCTTTGCCGAATTATCTATAGCTTTATTTGCAAGCTTATCAGCGCCTTTATTGTCTTCTCTCGGGATATTATTTATAACAACCTTGTCGAAATTATTCAGAATTTTCAATATCTCCGCGTGCAAGCCTTTAAGCACCGGATTTTTTACTTTATACTCCCCGCCAAGCTGTTTTGCCAGCAACTCGCTATCTGTATTTACAGCAATTTCTTTTGCGCCTAGTTTATAGGCCTCATCCATGCCAACTATAAGGGCAGTATATTCAGCTACATTATTTGTGGCATTTCCAATAAACTTATCTACGTTTTTTACAACCTGTTTATTCACATCCTCAAGGACAACGCCTATTCCTGCCGGCCCCGGGTTTCCGCGTGCCGCGCCATCTATATAAATAGATAAAAAATTATAGGTTGATTTCGTCATCGCTTATATATAGCATACGCTGGCAGTTTTCGCATCGCATAATGCACTGTTTTATCCTGATTTCATTTATTACCTGCGCCGGCAGCTGCATATGGCATCCACCGCAGGCACCATTAACAACATGGGCAAGGGCCTGTCCGTTTCTTCCGGATAAAATACGCTCATATTCGGTTAATAGCTTGCTATCCAAAGAGGGTAAAAGCTCCTGCCTGTTCTTGTCAAATTCAGAGATCCTGGATTTTATATCGCTAATATCTTTTTCGACTTCTTTTATCTGCTCTTCTATCTTCTTTGATTCCTGGCCAAATTTTTCTTTTTCACCCACAAGAACCGCCTTGGCCTGGTCTACGCTGTCCATTAAGTTAATGATTTCTTCTTCAAGTAATGAATTATCGGCTTTTCGGCTTCCTATCTCATTAATCATAGCTGTATATTCCTTATTTGTCTTTATCTGATACAGCTGGCCTTCCAGCTTTTTTAT
This sequence comes from uncultured Planctomycetia bacterium, assembly GCA_964493115.1. Classification (GTDB taxonomy): domain Bacteria; phylum Omnitrophota; class Gorgyraeia; order JABMRG01; family JABMRG01; genus CAZBNF01. Next base: position 17,912 of record CAZBNF010000015.1, read on the forward strand.
CTCAGCTTCCTTAGAACCCAAAACAACCTCTTTTTCCTTATGCTTAAGTTGCAGCACCTTAAGCTTGTCTTCGGCCTGCTTTATATCTGCCTTTTTGCATTCAAGCGAATCCTTAAGACGCGCAATGTCTTTGGGTTTTTCCTCTGCTTCTGCCTTCAATCTGTATATCTGTAAATCAATACCCTGAAGCCTGATCAGAATTTCTGTCTGTTGTGCTATATCTATGCTATTAGTCATAATGTAAGGAGTATAACATAATAAGCCAAAATTACAAAGGAATTTTTAATGAGGTATAATATCGTTTATACCTTTACCGAAGCAGCGATGGTAAAGCTATAAACGACTGCTCAGGACTAAAAAAAATCTGTCTTTACTTATTTACAATATCAAGAATTTATTATAAGATATCTT
>CAZBNF010000016.1:0-3571 GCA_964493115.1 uncultured Planctomycetia bacterium
CTTTGGCAGGAGATAGAGTCCAAAGCGCGCAAGATATTCGATGTCTATGGCTATCAGGAGATACGCACGCCCATCATTGAAGAGGCAGCGTTGTTTACGCGCAGCGTAGGCACGGAAAGTGATATAGTAAAAAAACAGATCTATTCCTTTCAGGATCAGGGCGAGCGAAATATCTGCTTAAGGCCGGAAGAGACAGCATCTGTATGCCGTGCGTACATTGAAAACCAGCTTGATAAAACAGAGGGCTTTGTAAAACTATTCTATATAGGCCCTATGTTTCGAAGCGAAAGGCCTCAGGCGGGCCGTTTCAGGCAATTCCACCAGATAGGTGTTGAGGTTATCGGTTCTTACTCTGTGCATCTTGATGCTGAAGTCCTGACACTTCTTGATAATATCCTAAAACAGGCAGGGATATCTGACTGCGTATTTCATATAAACTCACTTGGCTGCGAAAAAGATAAGGCCGCCATAAAGAGCAGGCTTAAAAAAGATTTAAAAGATAATATCAGTGCGCTGTGCCAGGATTGTAATCGCAGATATGAGGCAAATATCTTGCGAATATTAGACTGCAAGGTGGCATCATGCAGAAAGATTATTGACAGCGTTTCATTGGGGCATGAGCTTTGTGATGAGTGTATGAGTAAATTCGTTCAACTTAAAACATTGCTCGATAAGGCAAAGATTAAATATGAAACAGACCCAAAGCTTGTAAGAGGCCTTGATTACTATACAGGTATTGTCTTTGAGGTAAAGTCAAGATCCATTGGCGCGCAGGATGCTATTGCCGCGGGCGGGCGCTATGATAATCTCATAGCTGATCTGGGCGGCGAGCCAACGGGCGCAACAGGTTTTGCAATTGGTATGGAAAGAATTATTGAAGCGATAAAATGTGAAAATAAATCTGCTGGCATGCCCCGCGGCACTGACACGGTTTTTATAGTTACGCTTGGCGGGCCTGCTTACATAAAAGGTTTTGATATTCTTTCAGAGTTAAGAAAAGCAGGCATACCATCAGACATAGATTATCAGCAGAAATCGTTTAAGGCGCAGATGCGCTATGCCAACAAGATAAATGCCAGGCATGTTATTATTATAGGCGAGGACGAGCTTGAGAAGAGCTCGTGTATTTTAAAGGATATGAGAGACAGCTCACAGAAAGAGCTCAGGCTTGATCAAATAGTTGATGAGGTTAAGGAAAAATGTTAAGAACGCATACATGTGGTGAACTTGCCGGAAAAGATATCAGTAAGGAGGTTGTGCTTTGCGGATGGGTTTCTACCAGGCGCGATCACGGGAACCTCATTTTTATCGATATAAGAGACCGTTATGGCATAACGCAGGCTGTCTTTAACCCCGAGCATGAAAAGGTTCTCCATGGCCAGGCAGAGGCCTTAAGGGACGAGTATGTTATACAGGTAAAAGGCATTGTGAGGCAGCGGCCTGAAGGCACTATAAACAAAAAGATAGCAACGGGGGAGATAGAAGTCGTTGTATCAGAACTTAAGACGCTTAATGTTTCGCAGCCGCCGATTTTTCCTATTGTTGATGATGCCGAGGTCTCTGAGGACATAAGGTATGCGTATCGCTACCTTGATTTAAGGCGGCCCAGGATGCAGAAAAATCTGCTTATACGAAATAGGGTCTCAAAGATAATGCGTGATTATCTAAATGAAAAAGGTTTTATTGAAGTGGAGACCCCTGTTCTTACAAAATCAACGCCAGAAGGTGCCCGTGATTATCTTGTGCCAAGCAGAGTAAACTTGGGAAAGTTTTTCGCGCTTCCGCAGTCACCGCAGCTGTTTAAGCAGATACTTATGGTGGCAGGGCTTGACAAGTATTTTCAGATTGCCAGATGTTTCAGGGATGAGGACTTAAGGGCAGACCGCCAGCCGGAATTTACGCAGCTTGATTTAGAGGCCTCTTTTGTAGAGGAAAAAGACATATTCGAAATAGTGGAAGTTTTGATGGGAAAGATATTTAAAGATATCCTTGGCATTGACCTTAAGACTCCTTTTGACGTTTTAAGTTATAATGATGCTGCGGCAAGATACGGCTGCGATAAACCCGAGAGAAGGTTCGGTATGGAGTTGATAGATCTTACAGATGATCTACGGGAAACAGGGTTTAAGGTTTTTTCTGATGTGATTCAATCTCAAGGTATTGTAAAGGCGATAAATTTAAAAAAGCCAAAAGATATGCCAAGAAGCAGGATTGATGAACTGACAGCATTTGTTAAAGATATAGGCCTTAAAGGCCTGGCTTACATAAAATGTGAAAACGACGCGCTGTCAGGGCCTATTGTAAAATTTTTATCAAATAAAGAGCAGGCCGCTATAAAAGCCAAGGCCTGCGCGGAGTCGGGCGATTATGTATTTTTCGCCGCATCTAATAGCGCGCTATGCAATGAGTCCCTGTCAAGGCTGCGTATAAAACTAGCGCAGGAAGACGGGCTTATTAACAAAGATAAGATTGATTTTCTGTGGGTAGATGAATTCCCGCTTTTTAAGTATAATGATGAAGAAAAGCGCTGGGAATCAGAGCATCATCCCTTTACAGCACCCCATGACGATGATGTGCAGCATCTTTTAACAGCACCTGCTAAAGTACGTTCCCGTTCATATGACCTTGTCTTAAACGGGGTAGAGCTTGGAAGCGGAAGCATAAGAATACACTCTAAAGATGTTCAGGATAAGATATTTGACGCGATAGGCATCGATAAGCAGGAAGCCTTGGAGCGATTCGGATTTCTGACAAAGGCCTTAAGCTTTGGTGCTCCTCCGCACGGAGGTTTTGCCGCTGGCCTTGACAGGCTTGTGGCTATTTTATGCGGATGCGATTCGATAAGAGATGTTATAGCCTTTCCGAAAACGCAGAGGGCTGTATGTCCGTTAACGCAGGCTCCATCAGATGTGTCGAAAAAGCAGCTCGATGAGCTGGGCTTGAAATTAAACGAAAAATTATAAATCAGGGGGGTAGATATGAAAAGGTTTTGGCTAATACTTATCGCGGTAGTTATGACAGGTTTTCTTACAGGATGCGTTACAGTAAGAAAGGTTGTAAGGGAAAGGGTTGACCAGGATATATCAGGAAACCAGGGTTATCTGGTGGGCAGCACCGATGCATCTCTAGAATCCAGGCCAGTGGACAGGGAATATATAGACATAAGGATCGAGGTACCTACATGGGGTGAGGTTACTGCCCCTGCGGTAAGGCATGAGGATGATAAGTCCAAGGCTGATGCAAAGACGACTGGGGATATGCCATCTGGAAACAAGGGGTATGTTTCAGGGCGTAGCAAGGTTGATCCTTATGCCTTAAAAAAACAGCCAAAAACCACCACAGCTTATGAATACGATGATTATGAGATTGATATATATGATGACTATGGAGATGCCCTTGTTTATGAAGAGGTAGTTGTAAAACCTGTGTATCAGGAATACACGGTTAAGGAGGGCGATACGCTTTCTCACATAGCAAAGGCGTTTTACGATAAGGCCTCTAAGTGGACTGTAATATATGAGGCAAATGCTGATAAAATAAAAGACCCTAGCAGGGTCAAGGCAGGAACCAA
>CAZBNF010000016.1:3671-18215 GCA_964493115.1 uncultured Planctomycetia bacterium
ATGAGGCAAATGCTGATAAAATAAAAGACCCTAGCAGGGTCAAGGCAGGAACCAAACTTCGGATACCTGATCTTGCGGAATCCGAATCAAAATATATGAAATAATCTTAGGAACGCTTATTGAGCAGGAATACAGCGTAAGGATAGTCGCGCGCGGTGAAAACATTTCTATTGACGGAGAAGCGATCAAGGTTGAAAAGGCGTCAAGTGTTTTTTCGCAGCTGCTTGTATTGCTGCGTTCGGGCAAAGGCATAAAAAGGCAGGAGGTCGCTCATTTTATAAAGGTATTATCAGAAGCCCCTGTTCTCAAACTGGATGCAAATTAAGGAGTATTAGAGTGAGCCCATTGATTAAGAAGACATTGTTCAGGCTTAAAAAGTTGAACAAGCCTTTTGCTTCTGAGCAGGACAAAAGGAATGAGTTCCTGGCAAAAAGCTCTCTAAGGATACTGACAGCGCTTTTAACTATCCTTATAGTTGTGGGCGTGGTGTTTTCATCAAGGCTCCCTGTCAGGTTCCTGCTTAACGAAGGCGATATTTCATCCGAGGATATCTACGCGCCTTTTGATTTTTCATATAAATCCGGTATCGATGATGCAAGGACCATGTCTATTCAGGAAGAAGCCAAAGCAGCTGTCCCTGAAGTTTATAGCATCAATGATAATGTATTTAAGGATGTCTTGAAAAAGGCGGAAACTTTTTTTGGCATCTTGAAAGAGGCAAAGGATTTAGATCCGGCCAATGAGGAGGCAAGGGATAATATATTCAAGAGGATTAATGAAACATCAGGCCTAAACCTAAGCAGAGATGAAATCGGGTTTTTAATAGGTGTTGATGATACTGCGCGGATGAGATCTCGAGTAGTAGAGGCTCTTAAAGGGTTATATTCACAGCCCATTATTTCACATGATGAAAAGAACAGGCTTACGCTTTCAGGAAAGGATACCATATCGATATACGACCAATCAGGTAAAAATAAAAAAGATGTAAGCATTTACGATATAGATACCAAAGATAGCGCTGTACGCGGCATGGAACAGATTCTTTCAGAATACAATATAGCTGATAAAAAAGAAAAAGCGCTGTTATCTCGTATATTGTCATCGTGGATTTCTCCTAATCTGATATTTAATAAAGATGAAACCGATATTACCCGGCGCCAGGCATCTGCTGCTGTTGAGCCGGTATATGTTACTGAGGAACGTTTAAAAGGTGAGACAATAATAAGAAAAGGACAGAGGATTACAAGGGCTCATATTGTCCAACTTGACGCGATAAGCAGCGAAACCGCTCCGGGGGATACATTTTCTCAGCTGCTGGGCATAGCTGTCGTTGTGTGCCTTTTGCTTTTCGCCATGTTTGTGTTCATAAGAATCTTTGAATACAAGATATACGCTCAGGAAAAGCTGCTTGTCTTAATAAGTGTTTTCATAGTATTAACAGCTGTATCAGCGCGCGCAATCGCTTTATCACCATTACCCAGCCTATTCTTGCCGCTTGCCGCGGCACCCATGCTGTTAACACTTCTTGTTGGAGGGGGTGTTTCGGCTATAGTGCTGATTGTCATTTCAGCCATAGCGGCGCTTGTAGCGGGTATACAGTTTAATGTGTTTCTGGTCTCCTTTATAGGGGGCATAACGGCGATATGCACCATATATAACGCACGCTCACGAGTCCATATTGTAAAATCAGGCCTTTATGTGGGCGTAATGAATTTTGTTGTAATATCCGCGATAGGGGTTATGTCTAATTTTGAGATAAGCATTTTTTTAAGACAGGCATTGTGGGGCCTGGCAAGCGGGATAGTGTCAGCTGCTATCACAATGATATTCCTGCCTATTTTTGAATCAATCTTTAAGATTACAACAGATATCAGGCTGCTTGAACTTGCCGATTTAAATCACCCTCTTTTAAAAGACATGGTAACAAAGGCAACGGGAACGTATCATCACAGTATTATTGTAGGAAATCTCGCGGAGGCCGCCTCAGAGGCAATAGGGGCAAATTCACTTTTATGCCGTATCGGATCGTATTATCATGATATCGGCAAGATAGAAAAATCAGAGTATTTTGCCGAAAACGAGCAGGTCCCTTCGGAATCCCACGAAGGGCTTTCTCCTTCGATGAGTTCTCTCGTTATAACAAATCATGTAAAAGACGGGGAAGAGCTTGCTGAAAAATATAAACTAGGAGCTGCTATAAAGGATATAATAAAACAGCATCACGGGACAGGCATTATAACTTATTTCTATCACCAGGCGATTGAGAAAAAGAAGCAGGGCCAGGCAGTAAGCGAGGAGTCTTTCAGATACCCTGGCCCAAAGCCTCAGTCAAGGGAATCCGCTATTGTCATGCTTGCAGATTCAGTCGAGGCGGCATCCAGGATGGTCCATGAGCCAACCCCCCAGAAGCTAAAGGAACTTGTGCGAAAGATAATAAACAATAAATTTATAGACCGTCAGCTTGATGAATGCGAGCTTTCGCTAAAAGATATCAGCAGGATCTCGGAAAGCTTTGTAAAGATACTTACTGGTACATATCACTCGCGGGTGGAGTATCCGGATCTTAAGCAAAGTAAGCATGAACATAATAATAACAAATAATCAAAAGAAATACTCTTTAGATCTAAAACGGGCAAAGTCTTTAGCAAAAAAAACTTTAAATGTTCTACGCCTGCCGAAAAACTCGTCGCTAAGTATTAATTTTGTCAACAGCGGCGATATGAAATATTTAAATAAAAAATATTTCAGCAGGGAAAGGGCCACGGATGTTATCGCCCTTGGGTATCAGGATACAAAGCGCGGGCACGTATGCCGTGATTTATGCGGCTGCTATTTAGGCGATATCATAATATGCCCTGATGTTGCCATTTGCAACGCTAAGAGTTACAATAAAACCTTTGAATATGAAATCTCGCTTTATATAGTCCATGGTATATTGCACCTTTTAGGTTACCAGGACACAGGTATAGTAAAAAGAAAAAAGATGCAAAAAAAACAGGAAGAGGTTTTAGCGAAAACATGGAAAAGATAAAAAACAGAAGCATGGCAGACAGCTTTAACGCGGCAATTGAGGGGTTTTTATTTGTGGTAAAGACCCAGAAGAACATGCGGATACATTTTTTGCTCGCTGTCCTTGTGCTTCTTTTTGGCATATATCTTAATTTTACAAGGGTTGAGCTTATTATGCTATTGCTTACATCGGCTATTGTGCTTATCACAGAGATGATAAATACAGCCATGGAAATCGTAATGGATTATGTTGAGGCATCGCACTCTCATTGGGTCAAGGTAGTCAAAGATATTACGGCAGGCGCTGTTCTTGTGGCGTCTACCAGTGCTGTCATAGTGGGCTATTTCCTGTTCCTGCGAGATAATCTATTGCATAGGATATTCAAGGCGGAAATTATTAAGCTAGGTGAGTCAGACTGGCATATTTCTTTTTTTATATTTATCGTCCTTATAGGTATAGTTGTAGCCTCGAAGGCAATCTTTGGCAGGGGTAAGCCATTACGAGGGGGCATGCCGAGCGGACACTCTGCCGTAGCCTTTTCAATATGGATGCTGGTTGCGATTTTATCTGACAGCACGCTTATTGTTTTTACGGTTTTGCTGTTAGCGTTTATGGTTGCCCAGAGCAGGGTACGGAAACAGTACCACACGATACGGGAGGTTGCCATAGGCGCTCTTCTGGGGATATTTATTACATTGTTTTTGTACAGGTTGCTGGTCAGGTAGGGGGTTTAAATGTTTAAAAAAATACTGAGGTCTTTTGGCGATAATTTCATAGCAGGCATACTTGTTATCTTGCCTATTACCATAACAGCGTTTATCATAAGATTTTTTGTAATAAGCCTGAATGCTATAATGCTTAATCCTCTGGCAAAGGGGTTAAGGACATACCCCTTATATGAAGACCAGAGGCTGTTTGTCGCAAAGGCCCTTATATTTCTGGTGGTTGTTTTGCTGATAGCTCTTGTTGGGCTTATGACAAGGGTTATTGTGGTGAGAAAATTTTTCGCGTTTTTTGAAAATATTTTATTAAGGCTGCCCATGATAAACAAAGTATACGGCTCCATCAAGGAGATCAGCAGGGCCTTTTTTGGCAAGAGAAAAAGCGGGTTTAAAAAGGTTGTCCTTGTTGAATACCCCAGAAAAGGCATATACGCATTAGGCTTTGTAACGTCCGAGGCAAAGGGGGAATTTCAGGAAGCTGCGCACGACCCCCATCTGATATCACTATATGTACCAACAACCCCTAATCCTACGAGCGGTTATTTTATCCTTTTAAACAGGAATGAAGTTATACCGCTTGATATGAGTGTCGAAGAGGCGTTGAAGGTAATTATATCAGCAGGCGCTATCGCCCCCGTATATAAGCCTAAAAAAATATCGGACAGTTGATTGTGAGTATTCAAAAGACCGAGGCGATACTACTGGCAAAAAAAGACATAAGAGAGACAAGCGTTATAGCCGCTTTTTTTACAAGAGATTTTGGTAAGATAAAAGGCCTGGTAAAGTCAGTACGAGGGCCTTTGGCAAAGTTTGGCCTGTATCTTCATGAGTTTGCCCGGTATGATATTGTGTTTTATGATCGGGTCAGGTCAGACACATACATGGTTACACAGTGCGATCTCTTAGAGCCATATGCGGAGATTGCGCAGGATATCGATAAAAGGCTGAAGGCTTTTTATGTGCTGGAGCTGGTTGATAAGTTTACCGCCTTGCGCGATGATAGCCCTAAGATCTACCAGCTTTTAGAGTGGATATTGGACAGGATAGAAAAGGAGCGGTTTCCGGAAAGAGCTATAATCATATTCCAGATAATGCTGCTGGAATATACAGGGTTTTTTCCTCAGCTTGAAAATTGCGTCGAGTGCTCAAAGAAGATAGAGGCTCAGGCCGGTTTTAGCGTAAGGCTTTCAGGGCTTTTGTGCCATGAGTGCTTTGGCGCGGACAGCCAGGCAGCTGCCCTTTCAAGGGGCGCTGTTGCCTCGGTCAATATGATAAGAAAGCAGAAAACAGAAAAATTAGCAGGCACCATGATAACCGGTTCTATCGTTGATGAGCTTGCTATCATGCTTGATAAGTTTATAGCGTATCACTTGGGCGAACACTTGAAGACAAGTATTGTCCTTAGTGAGATGAAGAATTTTAAAGAGCTGTCATTATGAGTATCAGAATAACGTTTATGCTTTTACCGAAGCAGCGATTTGGCTTTTTTTGCCTTGATTTTAAATATACGCAAAAATACCATCGCTGCGGAGGTGAAAGTGTAAACGGTATTATTTATAAATTTAAAACGCCTGCAAAAGGGTAAAAAGATGATATATTTTCAGGATATAATTGAAAGACTCAATGTTTTTTGGAAAGGCCATGGCGCTGTAATTGCCCAGGGCTATGATATTGAGGTAGGTGCGGGCACTTTTCATCCTTTAACTTTCTTCAGGAGCCTTGATGAAAAGCCATGGCGCGTAGGTTTTGTTCAGCCTTCGCGCAGGCCAGCTGACGGAAGATATGCCCAAAACCCTTTAAGGATGCAGAAATATTATCAGTATCAGGTGCTTGTCAAACCCGCACCTTCGGATATACAGGACCTGTATATAAAAAGTCTAAGCTTTATCGGAGTAAAACCCAGGTGTCATGATATCAGATTTGTTCAGGATGACTGGGAATCACCCACACTGGGTGCCAGTGGCCTTGGCTGGGAGGTATGGCTCGACAGCCTGGAGATCACCCAGTTTACATATTTTCAGCAAATGGGCGGGTTTGAGCTTAAAACCATATCCTGTGAAATAACATATGGATTAGAAAGAATTGCCATGTTTTTGCAGGATAAAAAAGACGTGTTCTCCCTTATGTGGAACGGTGATACGACATATGCTGATATGCATGCGCAGGCAGAGAGAGAGGGCTCTGAATATAATTTTGAAAAGCTTGACCCTGAAATGGCAATAAAACTTTTTGATACCTATGAAAAGGAATCAAAGCGCCTTCTGGAAAACTCCCTTCTTATGCCTGCTTATGAGTACATGCTTAAGACATCGCATTGCTTTAATTTATTAGACGCACGAGGCGTTGTAAGCGTTACAGAGAGGGCATCATATATAGGCAGGGTTCGCGAGCTTGCAAAGGCCTGCGCAACGCTCTACATGGAAAACAGGGATATATGAGTACTACAGATTTGATATTTGAAATCGGAACAGAGGAGCTGCCGTCAGGAGATCTTGACGCTGCCATCGAGAGGCTGTCTTTTAAAGAGGGCAGCGCTATAAGCGTATTATTTCAATCTCATAATATCAAATTCAACAAGGCCTTTACCTATTCGACTCCGCGAAGGCTGATATTGCACGTAAAAGATATCCCTCTTACGCAGGATATTCTAGTCCAGGGTCCGCCGCGTAGGATAGCCTATGACGATAAGCACATGCCCACAAAGGCGCTTGAGGCCTTTTTAAAAAAGAATGACTCCCTGTTAGAGGATGTAACGATTTCAGATGATCCAAAAGATCCGAAGGTCTTATTAAAAAAGACAAATATACCAAATGCCGGTATTCTGTCGGATTGCCTGCCAAGGGCAGTATCTTTGATTGATTTTCCCAAGAAAATGCGCTGGGACAAAACAGGCGTTCTTTTTTCACGGCCCATAAGATGGTTTTTAGCTATATTCGGAGACAATGTTGTTAAGTTTGAATTTGCAGGCATATCATCTGCTAATATCACGCACGGCCACAGGTTTTTGGGTCGTAAAAATATAAAGGTAAAAAATGCCGACTCCTACTTTAACGCGTTAAAGAAAAATAATGTTGTATGGAATAACATGCTTCGCAGAGAAAAGATACTCGCCTTTCTTAAGAAAAAGCGCTGGCACCCTAATGAGGAGCTGCTCTGCGAGGTAAATAATCTGGTGGAAAGCCCCTGTTTTATAGAAGGGTCTTTCAGCAAAGAGTATCTGGAGATACCGCGCGAAGTTCTCCTTGCGAGCATGTCAAAGCATCAGAGGATTTTCTGCCTGCAGGATAAACAGGGAAATCTCATAAATCGTTTTATTGGCGTATTAAATGGAAATTATAAAAACAAGAAACAGATTACACGAAACTTTGAAAATGTGCTGGATGCGCGCTTAAAAGACGCATTATTTTTTTACAAATCCGATACTAAAAAACCGTTAAGGGATTGGGCGAAAGGCTTAGATGAAGTTGTTTTTCACAAAGAATTAGGCACAATGGCTGACAAGGTGGCAAGGATAAAAAAGATAGCGCAGTTTGTTTCAAGTAAATGTCTCATAGGTATCGACAAGAGTGATCTTACCCATGCAGTGAGCTTGTGTAAAGCGGATCTCTTAACAGATATGGTAAAAGAATTCCCGAGCCTTCAGGGGGTGATGGGCATGTATTATGCCCTGGATTCAGGAGAGCGGGCAGAGGTTGCGCAGGCCATTGCCGAACACTATCTTCCGCGTTTTGCCGATGATGATATCCCTGCTTCAAAAATAGGTATGGCGTGTTCTCTTTCTGATAAATTTGATAATATAGTATGTTATTTTAAAATAGGCAAATCGCCTAAAGGTAATTGGGACCCTTATGCCTTAAGGCGTCAGGCAATAGGAATTATATCCATGCTGTTAAAAAGCAAGATACATATCTCTCTTTCAGAGGCCATTGATTTTTCGTACCCTCTTTGTCCGGGCAAGATGGATCACGATAAGCTGAAATCATCGGCTTTAGATTTTTTCAAGGACAGGTTTGCGGTGCTTGTAAAGACAAGAGAAAACTATCGACATGACCTGATAGAGGCGGTTATTGGCAGCGGCATAGATGATATGTATAAATCTTACTTGAAATTAAACAGATTAAATAGTATAATCGATGACGTTTGTTTTGAAAAGGCCCGCGCTGTTGTTGAGAGGACGTGTAATATAATAAAAGCCTCAAAAGACAGGACTGAAGAAATTGAAGAATCTTTATTTTCAGAACCGCAGGAGCAAGAGGTTTACAGGCGCTTTAAAGGCATGGAAAGCCAGTTCTTAGCTTATTGCCAGGACGGGGAATATGATACGGCAACCAGGCTTTTTTCTGATGAGCTTTCAGAATGCCTGCATGCGTTTTTTGATAAGGTTATGGTCAATGTCGATCATAAAAAGATAAGAGTTAATCGCTTAAGCCTGCTTTTAAGGATTAACAAGTTATATACCGACAACATAGCAGACTTATCTAAGGTGATAAGTAAAAACTAAAGGGGGAAAAGTAAATGGCAGTTGCAGTTGCGTCACGAAAAAAGAAAAAGGCAGTTCGGTCAGCAGGCAAGAAAAGTAAATATGTTTATTTCTTCGGAGGGGATAAGACCGAGGGGAACGCAACAATGAAGAATCTTATAGGCGGAAAAGGCTCAAACCTCGCTGAGATGGCTAATATGGGGATACCTGTTCCCCCGGGCTTTACTATAACAACAGAGGCATGCATAAAGTTTTATGAAAACAACAAAAAATACCCCCAAGGTATGATGGATCAGGTGCATGATAATCTGAAAAAGCTTGAGACTGTTATGGGCAAAAAACTTGGCGACCACAAAGACCCTCTTCTGGTATCTGTCCGCTCAGGCGCACGGGTATCTATGCCCGGCATGATGGATACCGTGCTTAATCTCGGATTAAATGACGATGCGGTAAAAGGCCTTGCCGAGAAATCCGGTAATGAGCGTTTTGCCTATGACGCATATCGTAGATTCTGCCAGATGTTCGGCGATGTTGTGTTGGATGTCGAGCACTCTGAGTTTGAAGAGATATTGCACGCTAAAAAACACCAGAAAGGCATAAAGCTTGATACGGATCTTGATGTGGATGACTTAAAAGATATCGTGGAAAAATACAAGGCCCTGGTGAAAAAGAAAAAAGGTTTTTCATTTCCCGAAGATCCTATCAAGCAGCTTCAGATGTCAATAGACGCGGTGTTTGGTTCATGGAATAATGAGCGTGCCAAAAAATACAGAAACTTAAACGGTATACCGCACGATTGGGGAACAGCAGTAAATATACAGACGATGGTTTACGGAAACTTAGGCGAAGATTCAGGAACAGGCGTTGCCTTTACAAGGGATCCGGGTACAGGCGTAAAGAAATTTTACGGCGAGTACCTTATGAATGCCCAGGGAGAGGATGTTGTAGCAGGGACAAGGACGCCCCACCCGATAGAGAACCTTAAAAAAACAATGCCAAGGGCATATCTTGAGCTTGTATCTATTTATAAAAAGCTGGAGCGCCATTACAAGGATATGCAGGATATAGAGTTTACCATCCAGGAAAAGAAGCTTTATATGCTTCAGACAAGAACAGGTAAACGCACCGCGCAGGCTGCACTTAAAATCGCCGTTGATATGGTATCGGAGGGTTTGATCACTAAGAATGAGGCTATCTTAAGGGTAAAGCCCAGCCAGCTTGATCAGATGCTGCATCCGATGATAGACCCCAAGGCAAAGGTAACACCCATTGCAAAAGGCCTGCCCGCTTCACCTGGAGCGGCAGTCGGTAAGGTTGTCTTTACAGCTGACAGGGCGGAGGAGCTTGCCAAAAAGGGTGAAAAGGTGGTCCTTGTAAGGCTTGAGACATCGCCTGATGATATAGGCGGTATGGCAGCAGCGCAAGGCATATTGACTGCCTTTGGCGGCATGACATCACACGCTGCTGTTGTAGGCCGCGGGATGGGTAAGTGCTGTGTTGTAGGATGTAATGGCATATCAGTGCATGTCAAGGATAAATATTTTCTTGCAAAAGATAAAAAGGTCGTCGAGGGTGATTACATTACCTTAAACGGGAATACAGGAGAGGTAATACTCGGCCAGGTCGCGCTTATCGAACCCAAGATGACAGGAAGTTTTAGGACGCTGATGGAATGGGCTGATAAGGTGAGAACGCTTAAGGTAAGAACCAATGCTGATACACCTTTTGATTCAGAGGTTGCTATTGGTTTTGGCGCTGAAGGCATTGGCCTTTGCAGGACAGAGCATATGTTTTTCGGAAAAGACAGGATCCCTCTTGTAAGGCAGATGATTCTTTCCGAGGATACCAAGTCGCGCGAAAAGGCGCTCTCAAAACTTATGCCTCTTCAGAAGAAAGACTTTAAGGGCATATTCAAGGTGATGAAAGGAAAGCCTGTAACCATAAGGCTTCTTGATCCGCCGCTTCATGAATTTCTGCCGCATACAGATAAAGAGATGCAGGAGATGGCAAAGAAGATGAGCCTTGATAAGAAAAAGATTCAGACCCTGTGCCAGAATCTCCATGAATTAAACCCAATGCTCGGCCACCGCGGTTGCAGGCTCGGCATTACCTATCCTGAGATATACAGGATGCAGGTGCGTGCCATAATGGAGGCAGCCTGTGAGCTTGCTAAAAAGGGACAGAAGATAATACCTGAGATAATGATACCTTTAGTGGGCCATGTAAAAGAATTAATCTTTACAAAAAAGCACGCTGAAGAGGTATGCCAGTCTGTTTTGAAAAAGCATAAGGTCCGCATGCAGTATCTTATCGGCACCATGATAGAGATACCGCGTGCCGCTCTTACGGCTGATGAGATTGCTAAAGAGGCTGAGTTCTTCAGCTTCGGCACAAACGATTTAACCCAGATGGGTTTTGGTTTTTCAAGAGATGATGTCGGTAAGTTTTTACCCTCATATATAGAGGATGGTATACTTGAAAATGACCCGTTTGCCACTATTGATATAGCAGGCATCGGCCAGCTTATCGAGATGGGTGTTAAGCGCGGCAGGTCAGTAAAGCCGGATCTTAAGGTCGGTATATGCGGAGAGCATGGCGGAGACCCTGACAGCGTTGAGTTCTGTCACAGGGTTGGCCTTGATTATGTAAGCTGCTCGCCGTTTAGAGTGCCGGTTGCAAGGCTCGCCGCAGCTCACGCGGCGCTGAAGAATTAATTAACAAGGAGCACTAATGCCCGATAAAAATGTCCTCATGCTCTACTTTAAGGACATAGAGAGCTTTCCTTTACTAAACCACGACGAGGAAATCAAGCTCGCCAAACGGATAAAGAAGAATGACTCTCGCGCCAGAAAGATGATGGTGCAGTCAAACCTGAGGCTCGTTGTAAGCATTGCCAAAAAATATGCCTATACAGGCCTGCCGCTGCTTGATCTTATAGAGGAAGGTAATATAGGCTTGATGAAGGCTGTTAAAAAATATGACCCTAAAAAGGGTTACAGGTTCTCAACTTATGGAGCATGGTGGATCAGGCAGTATATAATGAGGGCGATCTCCAATCAGAGCAAGACCATAAGGGTCCCTGTTTACATGACAGAGATGATTATAAGATATAAGAAGGTCATTGAGGAGCTTAAGCATAAATACAAGAGAGCCCCAAGCAGGGCCGAGATAGCCAAAAAGATGAAAGTGCCAGTTGCTAGGGTAAGCAAGATCGCCGAGGTTGCGCAGTCCCAACCGACTTCAATGGAAACCCCCATAGGAGAAGAAGACGCCGGCAGGTTCTTAGAGCTTATAGAAGATGAGTCTGCGAACCTTCCTGATGAGAGAATATCAGACACCTTAAGAGATGACAGGATAAGAAAGCTGCTTGATAAGATAAGGCCAAGGGATAAAAAGATCCTTATGCTAAGATTTGGCCTTGATACGGATAAGGCGTTTACTCTTCAAGATATAGCCAAGAAGTTAAAAATCACAAAAGAAAGAGTGCGTCAGCTTGAGCAAAGGGCGATTAAGCAGCTCAAAGATCTTATAGTAGAAGATGGAATAAAAGAGGGCGTGAAGGAGAAAACACTGTTATGATGGAAAATGTGACCGAAGATCTAAAAAAATACATACGGGATATCCCTGATTTTCCAAAAAAAGGAATAATCTTTAAGGACATAACAACTCTTCTGTCTCATAAAGACGCCTTTAAAAAAGTCATAGATATTTTTACCGAGCGGTACAGAGATAAAAAAATTGATAAGATAGTAGCAGCTGATGCCAGAGGTTTTATTTTTGGTGGTGTCCTTGCTCACGAGCTTAACGCGGGATTTGTGCCTGTGCGCAAGAAAGGCAAGCTTCCATATAAGACTATTTCAGCGGATTATGAGCTTGAGTACGGGACCGATACCCTGTATGCCCATGAAGATGCTATCTCAGCCGAAGAGCGCGTGCTTGTTGTGGATGACCTTCTTGCAACAGGTGGGACCGCAAAGGCAACATGCGATCTTGTAAAACGATTGGGCGGCGATATTATTGAGCTTGCGTTCATGATAGAGCTGTCTTTCTTAAACGGCCGCGACAAGCTTAAAGGCTATCCGGTTTTTTCTCAGATAGTGTATTAAAGTGCCCCTGTAGCTCAGATGGATAGAGCACCGGTTTCCTAAACCGGGTGTCGGATGTTCAAATCATCTCGGGGGCGCCAAACTTTGCAACATAGCTACAAAACCGTAACAAAAAGAAAGAAGTCCTTAGTATGAAAAAATACCCGTTATCAGTTGTAACGCTTACCAAGAACTCCGCGGATAAAATCATTGATTGTCTGGAGAGCGTTGCTTGGTGCGATGACATTGTAATTGTTGATGATTTTAGCAAAGATAATACATTAGAACTCGTAAAAAAGTACACGGATAATATTTGTCAGCGCAAATGGGACAATGAGGGCATACACAGAAACTTTGCTTATTCAAAGGCAAAAAATGATTATGTCTTAAGCTTAGACAGCGATGAAAGGGTAACGCCTGAGCTTAAGGAGGAACTTATCGGATTAATAGAAGGCGGTTTCAAAAACAATGGTTATGACATACCTCATAGAAACTATATCGGGGATAGATGGATACAATTCGGTGGCTGGTATCCTAATGCAAAGACAAAGCTTTTCAAGAAATCAGAGTTTAGGTATAAGGAAGAAGAATATCATCCACCCTGCATATTGGAGGGTGAGCGCATGAGGCTTAATGGTGAGCTAATCCATCTTGCGTACAAAGATATAGCTGATATGGTAAGCAAGGTAAATCATCAGACAAACTTTGAGTCCAAGAAATGGTTTCGCGATCAAAGAAAGATGTCTCTTGCGCGTGCAATAAGAAAGACTGTAGATAGGTTCTTAAAAGCATTTATTTTGAAGCAGGGCTTTCGGGATGGCTTTACAGGCTTTATGCTTGCCTTGATGGGTGGTTTTTACCAGATACTTTCTTATGCAAAATATGTTGAACTAAAATCAGTGAGTGAAAACTGCTATCATTCTGATACCGAAAAACACGTGTCATCCTGAGGAGCGATAGCGACGAAGGATCTAGATCCTTCGCTTACGCTCAGGATGACAGTCATAGAGCAATGAACAATGAACAATGAACAAAGAACAAAATTATGTTAATAGATCTTCATACACATAGCCTACTGAGCGATGGGATGTTAATTCCAAGTGAATTAGTAAGAAGATATGTTGTAGCAGGTTTTGACGCTGTTGCTATCACAGATCACGTTGACTCATCAAATATTGATAATGTAATAAACTCACTTTCCAAAGTATGCAGAGAGCTTAATAAATACTGGGGCATTAAGGCAATACCAGGTGTTGAGCTGACGCATATTCCTTTAGAGCAATTTGCGCCACTTACAAGGCATGCCAGAAAAAAAGGCGCAAAGATTATTGTTGCTCATGGCGAAAGCCCTGTTGAGCCTGTTTTAAAAGGCACAAACAGAGCCGCGATAAAAGCGCGTGTTGACATATTAGCGCATCCTGGATATATATTGAAAGAAGATGTTTTACTGGCAAAAAAAAATAATGTGTTTCTTGAGATCACAACAAGAGCAGGCCATTGCAAAGGAAATGCCCATGTAGCAAAAATGGCAAAAAGGTATAAAGCGCCGCTTGTGATAAATACAGATTTTCATATGCCATGCAATATCCCAAGCAAACAGCTGTTTGAAAAAACCGCCAGGGCCGCAGGCCTGTCATCAAAAGACCTCGCGCAAATAAATAAGAATAAGGAAAAACTGATCGGAGGGCATTATAATGCTTAAGCACATTATATTAATTTCAATTATAGCGATTATGTTTTCAGGGTGTGCCAGTGTAGATTCGTACAAGAGTGACAGCACTGATTCTTATAAGGCGCTTGATGTCTCAACAGCGCTTAAGTTTGAGGATGTGCCTGTTCCCTCAGGGTTTAAGCCTGTTGCGCGTGATTCATTTGCCTTTGAAAACGATGTCCTGCGTGTAGGCATACTTAAATATTCAGGAAGGGTGAATCCTGATAATGTAGTGAACTTTTACAAGGATCAGATGGCGCTTTATAATTGGCGCTTTTTAAATATCGTTGAATATCAAAGGCGCATAATGAGCTTTGAAAGAGACGATCAGACCTGCACTATACTTATTGAGCCATCAGGCATGGGCACGCTTCTTACGATCTCAGTTGCCCCAAAGGCCGGCCGCGCTACTACCTACAAGTCTATAAGAAGAGATTAAAAAAAACTGGATAACCCTATTTTTTCATTGACATATATGAGGATTTTTGATATCATTACAACTGTACAGACACCATAGATGATTTAAATTCGGCAAA
>CAZBNF010000017.1:0-8525 GCA_964493115.1 uncultured Planctomycetia bacterium
CCTGCAGAGACTTTACTGCCCTTAATTTGTCTCGCCTGTGAATGATATATATCTTCTTCGCAAACCTTGTTAAAAATAGCGCTTCTTCAAGAGCTGAATCCCCACCGCCTACTACAGCTATTATTTTATCCTTAAAAAATACCCCGTCACATATAGCGCAATATGACACACCTTTGCCAATAAATCGATCTTCACCCTTTGTATCTAATCTCTTTGCACTTGCGCCAGATGCAACTATAATTGATAAAGCTCTATAGTTATTTGTATCGGCTGTTACAGACCAGGATTCTATACTATTCTCTCTAATAGACTCCACCTTGTCTACATGGGCAGATATTATCTCTGCTCCAAGATGCTTAGCCTGTTCTTTCTGTTTTTGTATAAGCCCTGCACCGCTTATGCCATCTGGAAAGCCTGGAAAATTCTCTATAATAGCAGCATAGCCTGCCTGGCTCATCGCTGAAGGACTCTCTAAGACAAGGGTCTTTAGGCCGGCACGCAGAGTATATATAGCTGCTGTAAGACCTGCAGGCCCTGCTCCGATTATTATTGTGTCATATATGTTCATAAATTCTATCCGTTCTGTCGTTTAGATTTTTCACTTCATTCAGAATGACATGCGCTGTGTTATTCTGAGGCCGCAGGCCGAAGAATCTAGGCCTTACCTCTACGCCTAAGAGTCTCTTTCCTGCTTATAGGCTTTGTTTTTTTTCTCTTTCTCTTATCATATACAGATACTACCCTTAAACTCTTAAAATGATGTGTTATCTTATCAATCTCTTCTTTTGAGGCTGGCTTTATTCCACAAGGCCTTGTAGGCGTATTTAAATGGACTTCATCAGGCTTTATAGACTTAATAATTTTTGCAATCTCTTCTGCATACGCAATGTTATCTTTTGTAAACATTACCTGGAGAGCCAGTTTTCCCTTAAAATCTTTCTTAAACATTTTTATCGAATCTACTATTTTTTTTACGCTGATAGACTTATGTGGTTTATTGATAATCTGCAGTAAATCGTTTGATGGGGCATCGAGCTTTGCTTCAACAAGGTCTGCATGCTTAAGCTCTCTTTGCACATCCTTTCTTCCTAAAAGCGTGGCATTGGTGAGAACAGCTATTTTTTCTTTTCTGAACTTCCTTATCTCTTTTATCATACTGCCTAAGTTTTTCGCTAAGGTAGGTTCGCCTGTGCCTGAAAAAGTAATATAATCTATATTAAGCTTTGGTATAGAACTTAGTTCTTTGATAAGCTTTTCAGTAGGAACAAATACTCTTCTCTTTAAAGAGCAGGATTTTGCTTTCCCAACCTGACAGTAGATGCAATCAAAGGTACAGGCCTTTCTCTTGGATGAGATGGGGTCTATGCCTAAAGAGCGGCCCAGCCTCCATGAGTTTACTGGGCCATATATGTATTTGTATATCAGCATAAATTATGCCTTGTTCGTTGTCATGGCATCAATTCCCGTATTTTGGCCATCGTACGCTTCAAGGACATCATATCCGGATGCCTCTAATCTTAACCTGAGCAGTGAAGTAATGTCTTTTTCATCATCAACAACCAGTATCCTCTTATTAGCCATTTCAATCTCTTGTGTTAGTTTTATTATAGGTTATAGTATATATAATAATAATGTGATTGTCAAAAAGAAAAAACGGGGAAAAACTATTTGATGAGAATAGGAAGTCTAATTTCTACGGTAGTGCCCTTTGATTTTTCACTCTGTATATTTATAGCGCCATTATGCATAGCTACTATCTGCTTGCATAAAGCAAGGCCTAATCCGATGCCTTTTGCCTTTAAAGAGAAAAAAATATCAAAAACTCTGCTAATGTCTTTCTTTGACAAGCCAATGCCATTGTCTTTTATTGCTATATAGATAATATTTTCTTTTTTGCCGTGCCTGCAGGTTAACTTTATGTTTCCAATATTATCAGGTAACGCCTGATACGCGTTATCCATAATATTTGACAGCAAGACTGCTATCTGCACTCTATCCACTCTAACCCAGATATCCTTAATGGAATTGTAATCAGCAATCAGTTTTACCTTTGGATGTTCGTGTCTTCCCCTGAAACCATCCACGCATTCATCTATTAATTCACTAATGCGCATTTTAGCGTAGTTAGGGCTTAATGGCTTAGAATAGCTTAACAGATTACTTATTATCTGGTCACTTTCATTTATCTTTTTTTCTATATTATCAATATGGCTTTTGATATTTACAAGATAGGGGGCCTTTAACTTTTGTGAGATATTATATAAAGCTGCCCTTATAACACCTAAAGGATTCCTGAGCTCATGTGCTACTGTTGCTGCAAGAGCCCCTATATCAGCAAGCCTTTTGGAATTCTCAAGATCCTTTAAGGCAGCTGAGAGATCTTCTCTTTCTTTGGCGACAAGAGACTCTAAGTTGTTCTTATCTTTTTTAAGGCTATTCTCTGTTTGCTTCAGTGCAGTTATATCTCTGAATATACCCATCATAACATCTTTGCCCTTTAATACGATGTGGGTTCCACTTATATAAACTGGTGTTTTTCGCCCGCTTTTGTGTGCGACAAATGCTGTATGCAAAAATGGCTTTTGCGCGTTGGCATGTGATTTGAATATACTTTTGTACAGTTCTGCATCTTCTTTTGGATACAACTGCATTTGTTGCATGCCAATAATCTCTTTAACAGGCCTTCCTATAAGATTTGCTGCGCTCTTGTTGGCATCTATGATTATGCCTGTATCTGCATCAGCTAAAAAGATAGCGTCATTTGCTGATTCAAAAAGAATCCTATATCGTGTTTCGGATTCGCTAAGAGCGGTTTTGGCTTTTTTAAGTTCTGAGATTTCCACATATGCTTTCTTATATTCTGTAATGTCATCGGATATACCCAATAGATATTCTGGTTTCCCATTCTTATTAAAAATCGGTACTTTTTTAGTGTGCAGTATGCGCTTGCCCTTTTTACGCGTCTGTATAGGCTCTTCTGGTATATTTAATATTTTCCCATCAGACAAAACCTGCTGGTCTTTTTTTATAAAAAAATCCGCCTGTTTCTTTGGAAAAAAATCGTAATCATTCTTACCAATCAATTCCGTTCTCTTATAACCCAGCAGTTTCTCGCCGGCACGGTTAAACCTTACAAACCGTAATTCCTTGGCATCTTTTAAAAATATCATGTTCGGTATATTTTCAATAATGGACTCAAATAGAATATACAGTTGATGCAATTCCTCTTCCGCTTTCTTGCGCTTTGTAATATTATGCGCGATCCCGACTGTACCTATAACAGCACCCTTACTATCAAAAAAAGGAGATTTCGTAGTCTCTAACGTAAACACCTTTCCTTGCTTGGTAACCAGGGTTTCTTCAATAAATTTACGTTTTCCAGTGAGCATAACTTCTTTATCATCAGCCCTGTATTTTTCGGCAAGATCTTTGGGCCATATGTCAAAATCCGTTTTGCCGAATAGATCATTAGTTTTTATTCCGCTCATATTTTCAAAAGCTTTATTTACTACCAAATACCTGCTTTTCTTATCTTTTAGCCATGCGATATCATAGATATTATCGAGTATATACTGTTTTAGATTGTCTATTTCAGCAAGGAGTTGTTTTTTGCTTTTTTCGGTATTTTTCATAAACCCTCATATATTAATATTGAAAATATTCTAGGCCATAGAATTACTATTTGCAGGCATCTTCAACCCTGCTTATTATATTCAATGGGTCGATTGGCTTGGTAAGACATTCTCTGATATTGCATATCTTCATAAGCAGCTTATGTTCCTGGCGGGTGAAAACACCTGTAACAGCAATAACAGGTATACTTCTTGATTTCGGGTTCGCCATAAGTTCATCGGCTATTTTAAAACCGCTTTTTTTATCCATCTTAAGATCAAGAAATATAAGATCAGGCATGCATTCAACTGCCTCTTTAACGGCAGTCGTGCTGTCTGAAACCGCTGTTGTTTCATAACCGCTCGATTTCAGAATCTGGCTTATTTCCTCTAAGAACTCTTTATCATCATCTATTATCATCACGCGCTTCATATGCAGAACACCTTATTTTAAAGTATTTTTTATCAGCTTGATGAGTTTTTCTATATCTAGGGGCTTTGCTATATATTCCTTAACGCCGCAGGCCTTTATCTTGTTTATATCTTCTTTTGAGGTTAAAACTGTGATCGCAAACACAGGTATGCGTTTTGTGTCTTCATACATCTGTAATATCTTGCATACTTCAAAACCATTAAGCCCGGGCATCTTAAAATCCAGAAGTATAAGCGATGGCTTACTTGTATATATCTTCCTGCCTGCCTCAAAACCATTGGCAGCAAAATCAAGCTCGAAACCAATGCCTTTTAAAGCAGCTTTTAATTCATCCAGGCACTCTATATCATCATCTACAATAAGTATACGTTTTGTCTTTTCAGCCAGGCTATCAGGCATGGGTATCTGATATTTTTTCATAAACTTTATCAGGTCTTCCTCCGCAACCCGTCTGTGGCCTCCCGGCGTGGTATAAGCTTTTAACTTATCTTCGTTGACCCAGTTTATTACGGTCGTATGGTGCACATTACACTCTTTTGCCACCTGATGTGTGGTAAAAACTTTTTCTCCCATATGATTATCCTTATTTTATATTTATTCTATTTATTATAGTTTTCATTTATAAATATAACACATAATTCTCTTATAGTCAAGTATATCAATTTCAAAAAATTACAAAGACACCTATCGTTTATGCCCTTGCCTCCACAGCGCAGGTATTTTTGCGGAATATCTAAAATCAGAGCAAAAAAAGCCAAAGCGCCGCTCTGGCAATGACATAAACGATTAAACTTAATAATAAAATTAAACAGCAGAAGCTTGAATATAAAAAAACAACTACAGCATTTTTTAGTGTCTTATTTAAGCAGGTTTGAAGTAGACTACGACATCGCAGTATGGCAGGTGCTTGACAAGATCAAGTTCAAAGTTTTTTGATAATTCTTCAGCCTCAAAGACTGTCATATCAGGTTTTACTAAAAAACATACATCAACAAACACCTTTTCGCCTGCCTTTCTTGTCCTTAAACGGTGCACGCCAAAAGACTTTGGCATATATATCTCAACAACCTCTTTTACCTTGGATTTTATATGCTGTGCAGGGGCGATATCCAGCAATTCAGGCACACTGCGCATTATCGCCTTAATAGGCATCTCCAGCAAAATTAATGATAATATAAGCGCCATGACAGGGTCAACATACGGGGTAATTTTATAAAAACCCAAAAACTGCAGAATAAACCCTATTAAAAATCCGGCGCAGACCCCAAAAGACAGGATTGTATCGATATGCCAGTGCATGCCTGATGTCTTCAGCATATCGGAGTTTGTCTTTACCGCTGATTTTTTTATGTACACAGTGATGAATATGCCTAATACGCCTGATAAAAAAGTAGCGATTGTGGGTATAATGTAACTGTGCACATCGTCAATATGTATGATGTCCTGTATCGCGAATTTTATACTGACAATACATATAGCGATAATCATAAACCCCTGCGCTACCACAGTAAGGGGCTCGTATTTGCCATATCCAAAATTATGGATGTCATCCGGCGGCAGGTGTATCTTCTTTATGGAAAATCTGACTAATAGGGCTACAACCAGTATTACCAGGCTTGCGGCAGCATCAAGTAAAAGGGTTATTGAGTCTACAGCAAGGCCGATTGAAAAAGACACCAAAAAAAGCAGGAATGAGCCGTAGATAGAAACCCATACCGCTAATTCCTGCTGTCTCTGCTTTTCTTTTAATGTTATCGTATCTATCATATCCCTTTTACCAAGACTTCCCAGTAAGCATCTCAAAGGCCTGAACGTACTTTTCTCTTGTCTTATAAACTATATCATCCGGCAGTTCCGGCGCGGGAGGTGTCTTATCCCAGTCAAGGGTCTCCAGATAGTCCCTTACAAATTGTTTGTCAAAACTGGGCTGCGGGCCTCCTGGCTTATATTGGTTTTTAGGCCAGAAACGCGAAGAATCAGGCGTAAGCACCTCATCAATAAGTATCATCTCACCATTATACATGCCGAATTCGAACTTTGTATCTGCTATGATTATACCCTTAGACTCAGCATAACTACTTGCCTTATTATAAAGGGCAATGCTTGTTTTTTGAAGTTTTTCTGTAATATCTTTTCCAATTGCCTTTTCAACAAAGGCCTGCGAGACATTGATATCATGGCCTGCATCTTCTTTTGTTGATGGGGTAAATATCGGCTCAGGCAGCTTATCAGACTCTTTTAAGCCTTGTGGCAATTTAATACCGCATATAGACTGCTGCTTCTGATACTCTTTCCAGCCTGAACCTGAAAGATAACCGCGCACTATGCACTCTACGGGTATGGGGCTTGCCTTTTTGACAAGCATAGACCTGCCTCTAAGTTCATCTGCATATTTTTGAAGCTTGTCAGGATAGTCTTTGATATTGGCGGTCAAAAAATGATTGGGAATAATATCCTTTGTAAACTCAAACCAGAACATGGAGATCCTTGTTAACACCTGGCCTTTATCAGGAATGCATGTCGGTAAGACCACATCAAAGCAGGATATCCTGTCAGTTGATATAACCAGAAGTTTGTCCCCTACGCTGTATACATCACGCACCTTGCCTCTTTTAAAAAAATCCACACCGATAAAATTAGTCGTACTCAATGTCTTTGTGTTCATCGCTTTATCTCCTCTATGATATTTGACCTTTTAGTGAAATTGACAATAATTCTTCTGCCATGTATCTTGGGCAAGTCATATTCAGTATGAGGTTGTATCTTAAGCATGCCTGTCTCCTGCATCAGCTCAAATGCAAATGCGCTTAAAAAAAGTATGAACACCGCTATGGCAACTAAGCGCTGCCTGCCTGATGCTTTAGACATTGCGATTATACTCGGCATTATACCAAAAAGCATCACAATACCAAATCCCGCCGCAAGGTTTAATGCATATAAAAAGATATCGGGATATATAAGCGATATGGCCACAGGGGGCAAAAACGCTATGACCGCGTGAAGCGCCTTACTGGGCATCTTAAAACTATTAACCATAAGATCTTCTACAAAGGCGAGAAGCCCTGTGCTGTTTGCTATACATGATGCTATAAGCGCGACCATCGAAAACAATATGGCAAAAGATAAAAACAAAGGCGTTGTTATCATCTTGGATAAAGGGATGGTTGCCGGGAGATTGTTTTCAAATGCATGCATCAGGCTGGCCTCTCCATTTTCAATAGGCAATACCCCAACCCCTATTATTATCCATGCTATATAAAGAACAAAACCTATAAGCATGCCTAAAAATATAGTCCTGATAACAGTCCTGCCATCATATTTAAGCGTCTTGCATATAGTGGGTACCAGATTGTGGAAATTAAAGGCAGCTACTATTATAGGGACAGCGCATGGTAAGAAATACCAGTCTTTATGGACAAGGTTTTCCGCCTTTATATGGGTCGCGCCCATTGATACTATTACTATAAAAGAAAAAAACATAACAACAGTAAATACTGCATTAAACTTTATAACTATCTGGACCCCTTTCATTATGATTACGATCAATACAATAGAAAATAAAAGGGCCACCCACTTATGATACATCAGAGGAACATTTAATATATCAGATATTATAGCCGAACCTCCTGTTATATAAGCGATTAACAGTCCATAAAGCAAAAACATATTAGCCGCTACAGGCACCCATTTACCTTTAACGCCAAAGTACTTCTGGTAAAGGCTCGGGTAATTAAAGGTATCCCGCCTCTCAACCATGGATTCCCTGGCAAGTACTGTGGCGCTAAAAAACATGGCAAAGCCAAAAACCAGCATGCCTATAATAGAAGGCACAAAACCTGCCAGACCGGTATCAATCGGCAAGGCAAGCACACCCGCGCCTACAAGCCCCCCTACCACAAGGAGAATCACCGCAGCCTGTTTAAAAAAACCTGATTGTGAATTATTGTTTTCCATTTTGTTTTTTTATGATATCATAATCTTAGTACGTTTTCAATATAATACATATAGGTTATGCCTTTGTCTTCGCAGCGATGGTATTTTTGCATAAACCTAAAATTAAGGCAAAAAAAGCCAAATCGCTGCTCCAACAAAGGCATAACCTATTATATTTAGTAGCAACAGCTTGGATATACTGTCTAATATATTATTGTTGATATTAAAACAAAGGGGGCAAAGAGTGAATCTTTTACAGGAGATATTTAACAATGAGGTTTTTCCGGCAATAGGCTGTACTGAGCCCATATCCTGCGCATATGTAACAGCCGCGGCGGTTGAGCAATTAAACGGCGCTGTTGAAGAAATTGGGATAACTGTGGACTCAGGCACATTTAAAAACGGCGCTGCTGTCACTGTGCCAAATAGCGGCGGTATGACAGGCAACATCATCGCCTCAGCCCTTGGTGCTGTGATTGCAAAATCCGAACTTCGGCTTGAGATACTTAAAGAGGTTACCCCGGCAATACTAAAAAAAGCGCAAAAAC
>CAZBNF010000017.1:8625-17719 GCA_964493115.1 uncultured Planctomycetia bacterium
CGGCTTGAGATACTTAAAGAGGTTACCCCGGCAATACTAAAAAAAGCGCAAAAACTTATAAAAGACGGGGGTTATAAAATACCAATGCGAAGAAGATGAAAAAAACTTTCATCTTGAGGTAACTGCCAAGGCCAAGGGGCAAACTGTCCATTGCATTGTATCTGAGGGCCATACCAATATAACATGCCTTGAGAAAAATGGAAAATCAATCATGCGCACGCATCCTCATGCAGGGGAAAAAACAAAAAATTACCGCGACGTCTTAAAGAAAATGACCATTGAAAAACTCCTGCATGAAGTGACAAATCTTGATAGCCAGCAGCGCAAGTATATAAAACGCGGTATTGACATGAATATGGCGATATCTGAAAAAGGCGTTGTCATGAAAAGAAGCGCCTATCAGTTAAAACATATGCATAAAGAGGGGATTATCGCGGATGACCTTTTCTACAAGGTTAAGCTGCGGGTGGCATCTGCTGTTGACGCGCGCATGGGCGGCCTGCCGGAACCTGTGATGACTTCAGGCGGCTCAGGCAATCAGGGCGTCCTGACAATACTAGTCCCTTACCTTGTGGGCAAAGACCAGAAAATCAAACAATCTGTTATTGAAGAAAGTATTGCTATAAGCCATGCCATAAACTCTTATATCAAATGCTTTACAGGCGAGCTATCAGTGCTTTGCGGCTGCGCAATTGCTGCCAGCATCGCGGCAGCGATAGCCCTGGTATATCAGAAAGCAGGCATCGATATGCGAAAAATCACATTTGCCGTTGATAATGTAATAGGGGACCTTTGCGGCATAATCTGCGATGGGGCAAAACCCGGATGTTCGATGAAGATTGTAAGCGGGGCAGATGCGGTAATACGCTCTGCTTTTATGGCTCTTGCCGGGTATGGGCTTTCTGTTAAAGATGGCGTTTTGGGGATCTCAGCTGAAGAGTCTATTAAAAACTTAAGCAAAATATCACTTGAGGGCATGGGCTTAGTTGACCCAACCCTTCTTGTGCATATACTACAGAAAAAGATAACCCGCAGTGGCCTTGCTTAATAAATAGGGACAGCGACCAGTTTCTTATTAAGTTTGTTCTTTAAGAAAATGTCCCTATTTATTACCTATTTATCACTCAACAGGTATGATAATCTTCTGACCCTTCTTTAGCTTGTTTGGGTCTTTTATCCTGTCTTTATTCACCTCGTATAGATACTGCCAGCGGTGCGCTGCGCCCAACTGCTCCTTCGCAATCTTTGAAAGCGAATCGCCTTCCTGGATAGTATACTCTCTGATAGATACTTTTAACGCGCTTTCCACTTTCTTTTCTTCCTGTATAAAAAACTTGTCCTCTCCTATCTTCTTTGCATCATAAGTATCCGCTATATCAGGATAAGGTATCATTACCTCTTCAACCTCTGCAATCATAAACTGCGCGTTCCTGTCCTTCTGCATACCCACTATATCAGTAACAGGCGCAATCGCGTCAAGCTTACCGCGGCTTATAATAAGTACCCGTTCTTCTGGTATATTGTTATCAAGCATGAATTGCTTGACCGCATCCCCTCTTCGCCTGCCCAGTTTTTCATTGTATGCCTCTGAACCGCGTATATCGCAATTGCCTGTGACAAGTATGCTTGCCTGGGGATTTCTCCTTAGGGTATCAGATGCCTTTTTAAGTATCGCCTTGGCATCATCACGCAGGTCAGCCTTGTCAAAATCAAAATACACTTTAACGTTTCTGATTATTTTTTTAATAAGAAGGGACGGCCTCAGTTCCTGTGCTACAGGGGGTGGCAGTTCTTCTTCCTTATAATCAAAGATCACTTTATAAACATAAATATAACCACGATTTCCCCATGGCATTGCTTCTCCAGGCTCTAAAGGCCACCACCAATAGCCTCCTTTATCAAGGTCTTTTACAGGCCCTGGCTTTGCATCAGTAGGCCACCACTGGAAATGCTTCTGCAGCTCTTTAAGCTCCTGCTCTTTACGCTCCTGGCGGGTTAATCTTTGCGCCTGAGAATAAGGGCAAAATAAAAAAATTAAAAGCAATAACGCTGCAACTGTTTTCAGGTTCCTGTTAAACATTTTTACCTCCTGGATTATTCATAATTTTTGGCTAGGGATCTTGCGATTTATCTTTTAATGATTATAGCATAAAGAACGGTTTCGTCAATATGTTTTGGCGTATAGACAAATATCTTTTACAAGCAAGGCGCTTAAATACCTTGACCTGCCTTTAGTTTTCATATAAAATTACAGAGCAATTACAAAAAAGAGAAAATATGAAAAATTTCCTAAAATACACTTTAGTTTTCTTATGTCTCATTACGCTTTCATCCTGTGCGTCAAGCCCGTCAGGCCCTGTAGTATCTACTCCAAGAGACATCTCCCCTGCATCTTATTACCCTCTTATAAGACAGGATATATATCACGTTGTCGCTCCGGGAGAAACGCTTTGGCGCATAAGCAAGACATATGATGTGCAGATCGAGGATATTACGCGGGCCAACAGATTAGGCAACAACGATGAATTAACACGCGGCCAAAGCATACTTATACCCTCTGCCGCCCCGGTAAGGCCGGTAATACCATTATTTCCTTCCCGAAAATGGCGCTATATTATTATTCATCATACAGCAACGGATGAAGGGAGTGCTTTGCTTCTTGATAAGTCTCATAAGAATAGAGGGTGGAAGGGCCTCGGTTATGATTTTTTAATAAATAATGGTACACAAGGCAAACCAGACGGACACATTGAGGCATCTTTAAGGTGGATACATCAGGAAGACGGTGCTCATTGCAAGGCATCCAACATGAATGCAAAAGGTATAGGCATAGCAATTGTTGGTAATTGCAGCAATGAAAAGCCAAGCCAAAAACAGCTTGATACGCTTGTATATACCGTTAATGTCTTAAGGAAATATTACAAAATACCTATATCAAACATAATGGGCCACAGAGATGTGCCCGGCGCTAATACAGAATGCCCTGGAAATTCTTTCCCTTGGCAGGAATTTATCAGGCGCCTTAAATAATAAATGACTGGCTATTTTTTTGCTGTAATAATCCCAAAATATTTATAACCCGGTAGATTCTTTACAGAGACTTCTTTAAAACCGGCTTTTCCGCATTCCGCGGCCCACTGCTCGAGGCTAATACAGTATTCGCCTTCATTTAATATATGTTTCTTTCCGTTATTATACATACGGATGAACGCTTCCAGCCCCGCGTTTTTAATAGCAAATATCCATTCCTGTTCCAAAACTTTCAATATCCGCTTAAGCCGGTTTATGTCGTTATGCCTGCCAGTAGTGTCCATATCTATCTCGCCTATTATAAAAACACCTCCTGGCTTAAGTATTTTGTGTACAGCTGCTAAAGGCCTTTGCTTATTCTTTATATGATGCAAAGCGACGGAAGATACGGCTTTATCAAAAAAATGTTTCTTAAACCTTATATGATCAGCATCCATAAATTGGCATGTGATATTTGAATCCAGCTTCAGCCGCTTTATCTTGTCCTTAAAAATCGACATCATTTCATCGGAATTATCAATAGCGGTTATCGAACAGCCGGCCTTCTCTAAAAGCTTTAGGCTTAAGAGCCCTGTTCCGCATCCTATATCAAGCACCTTGTCGCCGCTTTTGGGCTTAAGCTCTCTTACTATAAGATCCAGGAGTTTACGATGGAAATCAGTCTTGCCGAGCGTGTTGTCATATTCGTTTGACCAATTGCCAAACCAGTCTCTTGTGAGAGTGTTGTGTTTTTTAGCCTTCATTCTTTACCTTTTTTGTACCCTTTCAATAAATCAAGGTTTGCCTTCAACACTGTTCGGCTGAATTCCTTAAATTTTTTCGAAACCGTTTTTAGTCTTTTTGCTTTTCTTTCCGTATCAACCATCTTTCCGCTGCCGACCATACGGCCGGTTGGCACATCAACACCTAAAACTCCTGCCTTGCATTCGACAAAAACCCCATCTTTTAATTCAGCCCTGAAGATCACAGAACCAAAACCGATAAAACAATATTTACCGATTTCGCAGGGCCCGTGCACTATGCAACCATGGGATAAGGAAGTATTTTCTCCTATCGTTACCATGCTGTTTCCTAATGAGTGCACAATAACCCTGTCCTGGATATTACAATTATCCTTAATGACAATAGAGCTTCCCTTTTCATCAGCCCTGATAACTGCTCCGGGGGCAACAAATACATTTTTACCGATTTTTACTTTGCCAATAATAACAGCGGAAGGATCAACATAGGCAGATTTTTCAATCTTTGGATATTCGCCGTTAGGATTACTTCGTATCATACTGTTCCTTTTGTTGATGTGAAATAATTCTTTCTGCTATTTAATTTCGCCCTTTAATTGTTGCTTTTTCTGTAAATTTGATAATATCATTCATCATCCTTACTGTCTCTGCCGGGTATTTGCCCGCGGCAGTCTCTTCTGAAAGCATAACAAAATCAGTCCCATCTATTATGGCATTTGCAACATCTGTTACTTCAGCGCGCGTAGGCCTTAGGTTTTCTGTCATACTCTCAAGCATCTGCGTAGCGGTTATTACAGGCTTCTTCGCCTGATTGCATTTTTTTATAATCATCTTCTGGACTATAGGGATTTCATATATGGGCAGGGATACACCCATATCGCCTCTGGCTATCATTATGCCGTCTGATACCTTGATTATCTCATCAATATTCTTTATGCCTTCCCTGTTTTCTATCTTGGCAATAATCCTGCAATCAGGGCTCTTGCCAAGCACGGCCCTTACATCCAATATATCATCTTTTGTGCACACAAATGACTGCGCTATATATTCAATACCATGTGCTTTGCAAAAACAGATATCTTTAATATCCTTATGGCTTATATTTCCGAATTCAAGTTTTGCCTGGGGTATGTTTACCCCTTTATGCTGCTTAAGCAGGCCACCTGTTATTACCCTCGCCTTAAGGCTATCCTTACCTCGGCCGATTACCTCTAAAGCAATATTACCGTCATCAATAAAGACATGGTATCCGTTTTTTATACTGCTTAAAGGCCCTTGATAATCAAAAGGTATTTTGCTGCCTGCGCCTTTTATATTTTTCTTAACAAGGTATAGTTCCTGACGTTTCTTAAGTTTTACAGGCTCTTTAAGCTGGCCTATCCTTATACGATGGCCTTGAAGATCTCCTAAGATTTTTATACAGCGGCGGTATTTTTTGTTTAAGGACCTGATGATGCCTATTTTGGCAACAAGCTCTTTTTCTTTTCCGTGTGAAAAGTTAAGCCTACCCACGTCCATGCCTGCAAGCATCATCTTCCTTAAGATTGTCTCGGTTGATGAAGCAGGGCCTATTGTGCATATTATTTTTGTCTTTACCATGCTTTTTGCCTTTTTAAAAATTACAAGGTCAATTATATACGTAATACCTTACTATATCAAGAATATTCTGGATTTAGCGCCTGAAGGGCTTTTCTGATATATTTCTTGTTCTGGAGATTTTTATGTTGAAGCAGCGCCCGGTGCATCATCCTCTCGCCAGGTTTTTTGACTACATGGATAGGCCTTCCTGTAAATAAGTCTTTCTCCGTGTAATACATGCAGGCCGATACGGTCATAGGCAAGGGAATATAATCCTGTATCTGCTCCGGATTAATATGGTGTCTTTTCAGGTAATCGGCCAGCTCCTTCGCATCCTCAAGGCGCGCGCCAGGATGGCCTACTATAAAATAGTTTACCAGGTATTGTTTTTTATCCAGCATCCTGTTTATGCTGTCAAATTTATCAACAAACTTTTCGTATACTTTAAACTTTGGCTTGTTCATGAGCTCAAGTACCGAGCTGGTGCAGTGTTCGGGGGCAACTTTAAGCTGCCCGCTCACGTGGTGGCTACATAGTTCGCGCATATATTTGTCGGCACAGCTCTCAATCAACAGGTCATATCTTACACCGCTACCAACAAAAACATGCTTTACGCCGGGTATCCTGGCAAGCTCTTTCCATAAACGAAGTGAATAATCATAGCCTAATTTAAGATCTTTACATTTCTCGGGGAGTAGGCATTTCTTGCTGCGGCAGGCGCCTTTTGTTTTCCATAAATGGCAGGCAGCCATATACATATTTGCTGTAGGCCCGCCGACGTCGGTAATAGTTCCGCGGAAATTCTTGCCCTGCGCCATTGATCTTATTTCCGCGACCAGCGACTTAATGCTTCGGCTCTGTACTATCCTGCCCTGGTGCAGATATAGAGAGCAGAAATTACAACCACCTGTGCATCCCCTATGAGATATGATTGAATGCCTAACCGTCTCAAACCCCGGCACACCCTTTTCCTTGTTATATATTGGGTGCCAATTGCGCATATAAGGGAGGGAATATATCCTGTCCATCTCATCAGTGGTAAGAGGCAGCGCCGGAGAGTATTGTATGACAAATCTTTTACCGTGCTTCTGGACAATCGTCTTTCCGCGAATTGGATCAGCTTCAGAATAAATAGCCTTAAAGGCCTCGTTAAATTTATCTTTAGCGGCAACGATATCTTCATAAGACGGGATTGAAATATAATCCTTAACGCCGTCCGTAAAATTCCTGACAACAACCGTACCGCGAATACCGTTGAGGCTGTTTTTGTCGTCGCCGTTTTTTAAACGCCGCGCTATCTCAAGTATCTGCTTCTCGCCCATACCGTAAACAAGTATGTCAGCCTTGGAATCCAAAAGCAGGGATCGCCTTACCTTGTCTGACCAGTAATCATAGTGCGCCAGCCGCCTCATACTCGCTTCCATGCCGCCGAGTACTATCGGTACGCCCTTAAAGGCCTGCTGCAGTTTATTAGTATATACGAAAACCGCCCTCTCTGGCCTTAGTCCTGATTTCCCGCCAGGAGAATAATCATCTTTATTACGCACTTTTTTATTGGCTGTATATTTGGCGAGCATAGAGTCAAGATTGCCTGCCGTAACACCAAAAAATAATTTTGGCTTACCCAACCGCTTAAAATCCTCGATCTTGCTTGGATTTGGCTGTGAGATAATCCCGACCTTGAATCCGGCATCTTCCAGTACCCGTCCTATAACAGCTGCGCCATAAGAAGGGTGATCAACATGCGCGTCACCGCTGATAATTATAATATCTAATTCATCCCATCCGCGCTTTTCCAGGTCTTCTCTTGATATCGGTAGAAAGTTTTTCATAAGACTACTATGTCCTAAATTGACAATAAAAACCATAAAATGAGTTTTAACGAACTTCAGTAAAGCTGCAAAATTAAATAAACGATGCTAAGAAAAACCGCAAGGCCAGTTGCCTGACCTTGCGGTTTTAGATTTTTACGCTATTACTGTATCTATTGCATCACCCTGCTACAGTTAACGGCCTTCGTTCTTGCGCTTTGAATAACAATCCTTGCAGTATATCGGACGATCTTCTCTGGGCTTAAACGGAACTTCGCACTCTTTCTTGCACTCTGAACAAACTGCCTTGTGCATCTCGCGGGCGCCGCCAAATCCACCTCCACCTTGATATCCCATACTTCCTCCTTTTATTTCTGTTAAGAATTTAACCTATTAATGATTATAGGGGTTTTAAAAAAAACTGCAAGCATTTATTTATTCTAAGGCATCATTGTCACTGGAGGCCTGCCCAGGCTCAAGTGTGGCCTCTATCGATTTTTTCTCCAGTTTTCTTTGTTTCTTTTCCTCTACCTTCTTTTTCTTAGATAATTCTCTCTGGTGCTTCTTATATGAATAATTATCTCTAGCCACAATACTCTCCTTAATCCCGCTTATGATATGTTATTATACCATATAATTATGGTTTTGAAAGAACTTCTTTTTTAAAAATCAACTTGGAAACATAAAACCTATAACAGAGATTACGGGTTTTAGCTGGGGGTGGTTGCGCCAAGTTAGAACTAGTTTAATCACAAATTAAAATTGTAAGTCCTTTTTCCTATATTATTTTATCTAACTCTTCGATCGCTTCACTGACAATATCATCCATCAGCTCTTTTACTGAAACAATTTTGTCAACCCGCGACACATTACTCCCGGCAAATACAACCGCGTTGTCTATATCGCCAAGAATCGCATTATGCAAAGCATGCGCGATACAATAAGGGGCAGCGCTAGGATTGCAGGTTTTAAGACAACGATAGTTACACTTTATCGATTCTCTTCTGCCGTGCTCTACTTCTTCAACAAGTTTAGTTTTTAGTGCCCTTCCGGGCATGCCAACAGGACTTTTTATAATAACAATGTCACTCTCTTTTGCGGCAATATATAACTGTTTAAATTTATCCGACACATCACATTCAAAAGTAGCGACAAAACGGGTTGCTATCTGAACTCCTTTTGCGCCTATCTTAAAAAACTTAGCAATATCTCTACCATCAAATATGCCTCCCGCGGCTATAACAGGTATATTTACGCCTAAATCTTTTTCATACCCATTTACTGCTTCCAAAACATCCTTTAGCAAATCTTCAAGAGGATTTTTCCGCGGTGACTCTAAATCTTCAAATGAAAAACCTAAAGGCCCTCCTGCAAGCGGGCCTTCAACAACAAAAGCATCTGGTGTGCGATTATATCGCTTCCTCCAAGATTTAATTATAATATTTGCCGCCCTGCCAGATGATACTATTGGTATAAGCTTCGTAGATTTGCCTTCCGCAAATTCCGGCAATCTTAATGGCAAGCCAGCCCCTGAAACAATAAAATCAGCCTTTTCGCTAATAGCGGTTCTTACCAGATCTTCATAGTTGCTTAAAGCAACCAGCACATTTACTCCGATAACACCTTTGGTTAGTTCCCTGGCGCGGCGCATTTGTCTTTGAAGCCCCTCCCTTGAGGCTTTAACAAAATCTACTTCGTTTTCTTCTGTGCCAAAACCAAGCCCAACGCTGGCTATTGTTCCCGCTCCTCCGCAATTTGCCACTGCGCTAGCCAAGGAAGCCGTAGAGACCTGAACTCCCATGCCCCCTTGAACAATCGGTATTTCTATTTCTGTGCCTCCGATTATAAGTGGCTTCAATTTATTACTCATTTATTTTCGCCTTTAGATTTTCGATTCTTTGTTCCGATTTTACTACACAAAATAGTAACTGGGGT
>CAZBNF010000018.1:0-6183 GCA_964493115.1 uncultured Planctomycetia bacterium
ATTATATCTGCTGATGAAATCGCGCATAGTAAGCTTAAAAAGGATAAATCTTTTATAAAAAAACTCGTCTTATGTTTCGGAAGAGGTGTTATAGGGAAACAAGGCTCTATTGATAGAAAACTATTGGCAGAGAAGGCCTTTTCGAAAAAAGCAAACTATAGCAAGCTATGTCAAATATCATACCCTGTTATAATAGCTGATATAAGTAACAGGATAAAAAAGTTTCAAGAGCAAGGCCCCAAAAACATAGTTATAGATGGTCCTATGCTTATAGAGTCAGGTTTTTACAAGAAGTGCGATATTATTATTGTTGTTACAGCTTCCCTATCTTTGCAGGTCCAGAGGTCTGCGGAGAAAAGGATAGGACCAAAAGACGCGTTATCCCGCATAAGTTTTCAGATGCCGCTTCATAAAAAAGTCAATTATGCGGATTATATTATAGATAACAGCGGAAATTTAGGAAAATTGCGTGCCCGCTGCAGGGAAATCGGTAGAAACATTAAAAACAAAAAATAGGGAGAGTGTAAAATGGCTATAGACGCGGCAGAACTTAAAAAAATGAAGGTTTCGGAGCTTAATAAGATCGCAAGTGAGCTTAAGATGAATGACGTAAGCGGGATAAAGAAGCAAGACCTTATATTCAGGATACTCCAGTCTCAAACACGAAATGAAGGCGTAATGAACGGTGGAGGGGTTTTGGAGGTCCTACCTGATGGTTTTGGATTTTTAAGATCACCCAACTATAATTATCTGCCATGTCCTGATGATATATATGTATCACCCAGCCAGATAAGAAAGTTTGATTTAAGGACAGGTGATACAGTGCATGGCCAGATACGTTCGCCCAAAGAAGGGGAACGTTACTTTGCCCTTCTTAAGGTTGAACAGGTTAATTTCACTGATCCTGAAAAAGCGAAAGATAAGATACTTTTTGAAAACCTTACCCCTCTTTATCCAACTGAAAGATTCCTGCTGGAACACGATCCGAAGGAGATTTCTACAAGGGTAATGGATTTATTGACCCCCATTGGTAAAGGGCAGCGCGGTATGATAGTTGCCCCGCCATATAGCGGCAAGACCATAATACTCCAAAAGATAGCCAATGCTGTTACTAAGAATGCCCCTGATACCATACTCATAGTTCTTTTGATAGATGAGAGGCCTGAAGAGGTAACCGATATGGAGCGTTCTGTAAAGGGTGAAGTTATAAGCTCTACATTTGATGAACCGGCAGAGAGGCATGTCCAGGTCGCAGAGATGGTTCTTGAAAAGGCAAAAAGGCTTGTTGAGCATAAAAAAGATGTTCTTATTCTCCTTGACAGCATAACCCGATTAGCCCGCGCTTATAATACAGTTGTACCCCACAGCGGTAAGATACTTTCAGGAGGCGTTGATTCAAATGCCTTGCATAAGCCCAAGAGGTTTCTTGGGGCCGCAAGAAATATAGAAGAGGGGGGATCACTTACTATTATAGCAACCGCGCTAGTTGATACAGGAAGTAGGATGGATGAAGTCATATTCGAAGAATTTAAAGGAACAGGAAATATGGAGCTTCAGCTGGACAGAAACCTGTTCCAGAAAAGGATTTATCCGGCTATTGATATAAAACGCTCCAATACAAGAAAAGAAGACTTGCTTTTGGACCCAGAAGAACTGAAACGCGTGTGGATACTCAGAAAAATATTAAATGAATTGCCTTCCGATGAGTCTATGCAGCTTCTTATAGAAAAATTGTCTAAGGCGAAGACAAACGC
The DNA here is from genome assembly GCA_964493115.1 of uncultured Planctomycetia bacterium. GTDB lineage: Bacteria > Omnitrophota > Gorgyraeia > JABMRG01 > JABMRG01 > CAZBNF01. The sequence goes on from CAZBNF010000018.1 coordinate 1,755, forward strand.
GGAATTCCTAATGGGAATGAACTACTAAACACTAAAACAGGAGGAAACAGGAAATGAAAGAGAAGATACATCCAGACTACAAGGAAACAACAATAACATGTGCCTGCGGTGAGGTTATACATACCCGCTGCACAAAGCCCAATATAAAGGTTGAAATTTGTTCTAAATGTCACCCCTTCTTTACGGGTAAGCAGAAACTTATTGACTCTGCCGGTCGTGTTGAGAAGTTTATGAAGAAGTACGGGAAAAAATGATAGAAGGATTGCAAAAAAAGAAAAAACGCTCAGAGGACCTCAAGGCCCTATTGTCTGATGAGACTGTCTTGCAAGACAGAGCTCTATATCAGAAGTATGCTAAAGAACTGGCATCTATGTCTGATATGCTTGAGAAATATGATACATATATGTTATATGAAAAAGAGAAGGCCAGCCTGCATACTATGCTTGATAATAAGCATGAGTCTGATTTTATAGAACTAGCTCGGTCGGAAATCAAGGAGATTGAAGTTAAACAGGAAAAAATTAAATCTGAACTTGAGAATATACTAATTGAGGATGACCCTGACGCGTCCCGCAATATAATAATGGAGATAAGAGCGGGGACAGGGGGTCTTGAGGCGTCTCTATTTGCCGCCGATCTTTTCAGGATGTACGCTAAATACGCGCAGGATAACGGATGGAAGGTTGATGTTATGAACACATCACCTTCTGATGCAGGAGGCGTAAAAGAGATAATATTTTCGATAGAAGGGCATAATATTTTTAAAAAACTGAAATATGAAAGCGGTACTCATAGGGTTCAGCGCGTCCCCTCTACCGAAGCGCAAGGCAGGATCCATACATCCGCTGTTACAGTTGTTGTGCTGCCTGAAGCTGAGGAAGTTGATTTCAAGATAGACGCTAAAGATATACGCGTTGATGTTTATCGTTCAAGTGGATGCGGAGGCCAAAGCGTTAATACTACAGACTCTGCCGTTAGGATAACGCATGTCCCTACAGATGTAATTGTAACATGTCAGGATGAGCGCTCGCAGCTTAAAAATAAGGTCAAGGCCATGAAGATACTGCGATCGCGTCTTTTTGAAAAATACAGGCAGGACCAGGCAGATAAGATTACGCAACAAAGGAGAAGCCAGGTTGGTTCAGGAGATAGAAGCCAGAAGATAAGGACATATAATTTTCCTGACAGGCGCGTTACTGACCACAGGATAGGCCTTACCCTCCACAGATTAGAGGCGATATTGCAGGGCGATTTAAATGAAATAATAAACGCGCTTATTGACGCTGATAGGAAGAAAAAACTTGAGAATTTATAGCTCTGGTACAAACAAAATGCTTAACAAGACGATAACAGTTTCGCAGGTCGCTTCGCGTTTAGGTGTTTCCGGGATATCTTCACCAGTAATAAATGCTGAGATTATGCTGAGTCACTTATTGGGTTTAAGGGTTGTTGACTTGTACACAAACAAGATAAGTATCAGCCTGGAAGATTCTGAATTGCTTGAACAGATGATAACGCGCCGTATAAATGGGGAGCCGCTGCAATATATAACAGGCAAAACTAATTTTTACGGTAATGATATTGTCGTAAGAGAGGGAGTGTTTATCCCAAGGCCGGAGACGGAGATACTGGTCGATACCGTTATCGCATATGTGAAAACGAATGAATCCCTGATACTAGATGTTTGCACAGGAAGCGGTAATATTGCTATATCATTGACAAAGTCATTAACCCATTGTAAAATAATAGGTTCTGATATTTCAGAAACAGCGCTTAAGGTGGCCGAAGAAAACGCAAGGCTCAACAGAGTTTTTGACAGGATTACATTTATCAAGGCAGACCTTTTGTCTGTCCCGGGTGTATACAGAAAGGCCTTTGATATAATAGTATGTAACCCCCCTTATGTGCGTTGTAGTGATACAGAAAATTTTTCAAATGAGCTAAGGCGCGAGCCGATTAAAGCCTTTTATGGCGGCACGGACGGTATGGATTTTTACAAGCGCATAGCGGAAGATGCCCCTGGGTTTCTAAAAGATAATGGCCTTATTGCCCTTGAGATACCGGACAATAGCAGGCTGGAAGTGGAAGATATCATCATGGGCTCAGAGAACTTTTCTGATACAAGATTTTTTAATGATTTAAACAATATTGAAAGAGTGGTAACTGCCCGATTGAAAGGCTGAGCATGGACAAACTTATAATAGAAGGCCCAACCAGGTTATCAGGAGAAGTAAGAATAGCCGGCTCCAAAAACGCGGCATTGCCTATAATGGCTGCCTGCATTCTTGCTGACGAGAAGTCTCTTATAAAAGGTGTCCCTGAATTAAGCGATGTATTTACAATGTGTAAAATACTGCGCGCTTTAGGAGTAAAGACAAGTTTCTCAGATGGCAATCTTGAAATAGACCCCGCGGGGTATAAAGGCAATACGGCATCTTACAGCTATGTTAGTACTATGCGTGCCTCAATATGTATTCTTGGCCCTCTTCTCGCGAAGCAGAAATACGCAAAGGTATCGCTTCCAGGAGGCTGTATAATAGGGCCCCGACCCATAAATATACACAGAAAAGGATTAGTTGCTCTTGGGGCAGATATAACAATAGAGCATGGTTATGTGATAGCGAAAACAAAGGGGTTAAAAGGAAATTCTGTATACTTGGGCGGGCCTTTTGGTTCATCAGTTTTAGCTACAGCTAATGTGATGATGGCAGCAACCCTGGCTAAAGGAAAGACCATAATTGAATATGCCGCCTGTGAACCGGAGATTGTGGATTTAGCAGATTTTCTTATAAAGATGGGCGCTAAGATAAGAGGGCACAGGACGCACACGATAGAGATAGAAGGCGTTAAATCCTTGCATGGAGCAACGCATAATGTTATACCGGATAGAATAGAGGCAGGTACATACATGATAGCCTCATGCGCGACAAAAGGGGATATCACTATAAGGGGCGCTGAAGCAGAACATCTAAGGGCATTAATAGACAAGCTTTCCGAGGCTGGTGCTACTATTACTATAAAGGCTAATGGTGATATAAGGGTAAGGGCATCGCGCAGGCTTAAAACAATAGATGTAACTACCTTGTCTTATCCTGGTTTTCCTACGGATTTACAGGCACAGATAATGGCGCTTATGTCAGTTGCGAAAGGCATAGCAATAATAACTGAAAAAATATATCCCGAGCGCTTCATACATGTAGGAGAGCTTAACAGGATGGGCGCAAACATAACACTTGAGGGGGAAAGCGCTATTATACATGGTGTAAATTCTTTAAGCGGAGCCGAGGTTATGGCATCTGATCTAAGGGCATCAGCAGCCTTGGTGATAGGCGGGATGGTAGCTAAGGGTAAAACAACCATTTCAAGGATATATCACCTTGACAGGGGTTATAAGGATATGGAGAAAAAACTCTCAGTATTGGGCGCCAGGATAGAAAGAATGAAAACATAGTTGTAAACCTAACCGTAAAACAAGGAGTGATACAATGGCAGTTACAATAAGGCTTAAAAAGATGGGATCAAAAGGTAAACCGCACTTCAAGATCATAGTTTGCGATCAGCACAAAGGTAGAAACGCAAAGGCGATAGAAGAGCTTGGCCTTTATGATCCGTCAAAAAACCCTGCTTTTATAAAGATTGACAGGGAAAGAGCCTCTTACTGGGTTGGTGTAGGAGCGCAAATGACAGATACCGTAAAGAGCATAATAAAGAACGCGTAAGGCAATAAACGCTATGAATATACATGTGTTAACCCTGTTTCCCGGCATGTTTGATTCGATATTATCAGAATCTATAATTAAACGCGCTAGAAAATCAGGCAAAATACACGTAGAGATACATGATATAAGAGAATATTCAGCTGATAAACATCACAAAGTAGATGATAAGCCATTTGGCGGTGGGCCCGGGATGGTTTTACAGTGCCAACCGGTCATAGATGCGTTATGCAGCATAAAACAAACTTGCCCTGATGCTAAAGCGGTACTTATGGGCCCTAGAGGCAAATTGCTGGATCAACAATTATGCCGCGATATGGCAAAGCAAAAATCTATTATACTGGTGTGTGGGCACTATGAAGGCATGGATGAGAGGATCAGGGGTTTTGTTTCGGATGAAATATCTATCGGAGACTATATATTAACAGGGGGGGAGGTCCCTGCTATGGTATTAATTGATTCTATTGCAAGGTTAATACCTGGTGTACTTGGAGATGATGAGTCAAGTGCTGATGAAAGTTTTGTCGGCGGGCTCTTGGAATACCCTCATTATACGCGGCCATCTAATTATAAAGATAAAAAGGTGCCTGATGTGTTGTTATCAGGTAACCACAGCTCGATAAAAAACTGGAGAAAAAAAGAGTCTATCTTAAAGACGATCAGGCAGAGGCCTGACCTGATAACACATATAAGCCAATTGGAGATATAATTTA
>CAZBNF010000018.1:6283-11033 GCA_964493115.1 uncultured Planctomycetia bacterium
TGGCACACATAATACTAAAAAAGGAGTTAATGGAATGGATAAGATAAAAGCAATAGAGGCAAAGTATGCCAAGAAAGATGTACAGCAATTTTCAGTAGGGGATACCATTAAGGTGTTTATAAGGATTATCGAAGAAGATAAGCAGAGGCTCCAGGCATTTGAAGGAGTAGTTATAGCCAAGAAAGGTTCTGGGGCAGGGGAGGCATTTACAGTAAGGCGTGTTTCCTATGGCGAAGGCTTAGAGAGGACATTTTGTATTCACGCCCCCAGTATTGATAAAATTGAACTGATAAGGCATGGCCGGATAAGGCGTGCCAAGCTTTATTATCTGAGGAAGAAGGTTGGCAAAGGGGCAATGATTGAGGAAAAGGTTGGCCAAAACCCAAAAAAATAATTATCTTCTTAGCCAAGAGCTCAAGGCAATGGCCATGGGGTATCGTTTTATAGCCGGAATAGATGAAGCCGGCAGGGGGCCTCTGGCAGGGCCTGTTGTCGCTGCGTCTGTCATATTAAAAAACTATAATTTTTCAGTCAAGATAGATGATTCCAAGCGGCTTTCACCTTTGGCAAGAGAGCTCGCTTACCAGGAAATATCCCAAAAAGCGTTTATTGGCATAGGTGTTGTTCCGGAAGACGCTATTGACAAGATAAATATTTATCAGGCTACTATGTTAGCAATGCGTATATCGATACTTAACCTTAACGTTAAGCCGGATTTTTTGCTGATAGATGGAAATATGAACTTAAGCATTGAAACAGAACAAGCCGCTATAGTCCGCGGCGATCAAAAAAGCCTGTCGATTGCCTGCGCGTCTATAATGGCAAAGGTTACCAGGGACCGGCTTTTGAAATTTTATGATAATATATTTCCAGGATATGGTTTCAGCCAACACAAGGGCTATGGGACCAAAAGTCATATAAAGGCTATAACGCATAAAGGCTTATCTCCTATACATAGGCGTAGTTTTCATGTGGAATCAGTTATCAGAGGATAAATATGCTTTCGGATATTAAGATAGCGCAGCAAGTACGCCCGAGGCAGATAACAGAAATTGCCGATAATGCTGGTATCAAAAAGCAGGAGCTGGTGCCTTATGGCAACCACATTGCTAAAATCTCACCAACCATACTTCACAGATTAAAAGATCGGTCAAACGGCAAGATTATACTGGTCACTTCCATGACACCCACAAAATACGGGGAAGGAAAGACCTCTACTGCTATAGGATTAGCTCAGGCATTTAAGCGATTGGGCGAAAAGGCCATTCTTTGCCTGCGCGAACCGTCTCTGGGCCCTATGTTTGGAATAAAAGGTGGTGCTTGTGGCGGCGGGTATTCTCAGGTTATCCCGATGGAAGATATAAACCTGCATTTTACAGGCGATGACTATGCAGTATCAGCAGCCAACAATCTTTTATGCGCGATGCTTGATAATTCCGTATATTTCGGAAATTCTCTTAATGTGGATTTAAGGCGTATTGCAATCAGGAGGACCATAAACATAAGCGATAGGACGCTAAGGTCTCTGCGTTTTAATATAGGGAAAAAGTTTTTTTATAATAGCGGTTTTGATATTATAGCAGCATCGGAGATAATGGCTATTTTATCCCTGAGCGAAGATATAAATGACTTAAAATCGCGCCTTACAAGAATGATCATAGCCTTTACAAAAGACAAAAAGCCCGTTACCCCAAAAGACATAAAAGCGGTTGGCGCTATGGGTGCTTTGCTCTCAAATGCCCTGATGCCGAATCTTGTGCAGACCATAGAAGGGGTACCGGCCTTTGTACATTGCGGGCCTTTTGCCAATATAGCACACGGCGCAAACAGCATCTCCTCTATTCGTATGGCAATGAAATTGTCTGATTATGTAGTTACAGAAAGCGGTTTTGGAGCAGATTTGGGGGCTGAAAAGTTTTTTGATATTGTATGCCGTCAGGGCAGGATAAAACCCGCCCTTGCTGTAATTGTTGCCTCGAAAAGAGCGGTAGATGAACACGGCATACCAAATCTTAAAAAGCATATTGAGATAGTAAGGAATTTCGGTATAGAGCCCATAGTTGCCTTGAACAGATTCCATAACGATACTATCAGTGATTTAACTGATATCCAGAAGGCCTGCGGTAGAATAGGAGTAGAAAGTTATATATCTGATGCAGTTAAAAAAGGCGGCAAAGGGGCATTATCTCTGGCAGGCGCGTGTATCAAGTCAATTAAGAAGAATAAAGTCAGGTTTAAATTTATTTATGATGATCATTCAACTATAAAAGATAAAATAGAAGCTATAGCCAAGAAGGTTTATGGGGCTGAATCCGTAACAATGGGTTCAAAGGCAAAGAACGCCCTTTCACAGATAGAGGGTTTAGGGTTAGGAAGGCTTCAGGTTAATATAGCAAAGACGCAGTTTTCTATATCCGATAACCATCTTTTAAAGGGTGCCCCCAGCGGCTGGAAGATGAAAGTCCATGATATAAGGATATTCTCAGGGGCAGGTTTTGTAGTGCCTATATGCGGGGATATACTGTTATTGCCCGGCCTACCGCGGCGTCCTGCCGCGTGGGATATCGATGTAGATTTAAATGGAAAGATAAGGGGTTTATTTTAAAAACCCGATTGGTAAATTATGAAGTATGTGGATAGAAGTATAAGATGTTATTTGAACTGCCTTGCGGAAAAAACTTCTATACCTGGCGGAGGAAGTGCTTCCGCGCTTATGGGTTCATTAGGGTGTGGCCTATTAAGCATGGTTGCTAATTTTACCTTATCGAAGGGCGGTTTTAATGGCTACAAAGAAAGGGCTAAAAAGGCTTTAAAAAAATCCGAATGTTTTAGAAAGATACTTATCAATATTATTGATGAAGACACTGAATCCTATAGGAGGCTTTCAGCTGCTTTTAAAAAATGTGCCAAAGATAGTGATAAAGTACAGAAGGCCCTTAAGGCCGCGATAAAGCCCCCGTCAAAGGTATGTGATTATTCTTATAAGGCTGCCCTAATAGCGCTTGAGCTTTCATATGTTGGTAAAAAGACAATATTATCCGATGTAGTAGCAGCTACACACAGCCTTGATGCTGCTTTTGAAGCAGGATTTGCAAATATAGATGTTAATCTTGGCTATGTTAGAAATAAGGCATATGTTTCAAGCAAGAAACAGGTATATAGGTCTCTTCAAAAAGATATGAAACAGATTAAAAGTAAAATATTATCCGTTGCGCGCGAAAGGATGGATGCCCGATGTCAGCTATAATACTTGATGGCAGGTTGAAAGCTAATGAAATCAAGCGGAACTTAACACAGGAGATAGAAAGGCTTAAAGCTTTATCAGGGTGCGTTCCCAGGTTAGCAGCCTTGCAGATCGGAGATGAGGCCTCTTTCTCGGTATATGTTAATTCTCAGAAAAAGGCCGCTGAAGAAATAGGAATTGACTACAGGCTTGTAAAGCTGCCCTCTGATTGCACGGAAAAATGCCTTATCGATAATATCTTATCATTAAATAATAATAAGGGCATAAGTGGTATTATTTTGCAGTCGCCATTGCCCGCGGTATTTAATATAGTGAAGATATCATCTTTTATATTATCGGATAAAGATGTCGAAGGGGTTAATCCTGAAAATAAAGGAAAGCTGCTGCTTAATTCTTATAAGGTGGTCCCCCCTACAGCATCTGCAGTTATGGAACTGATAAGGCTTTCCGGAATAAGCCTAAAAGGCAAAGAAGCAGTAATTATAGGACATAGTGGTATCGTCGGAAAACCCTTGGCCATGCTTTTGCTTGATAAACTATGTACGGTTACTGTATGCCATATAGAAACTTATAAAAGAGGTAATCTCTCGGAGCATATTAAAAGGGCGGAAGTCCTTATAACATCAGCAGGGCGTCCGAATCTTGTCCAAGGCCAGTGGGTTAAAGAAAACGCTGTTGTCATAGATGTCGGAATAAACAGGATTGGGGATAAAATAGTCGGAGACGTTGAATTTGATGAAGCCTGTTTGCGGGCTTCTTATATTTCACCAGTGCCAGGAGGAGTCGGGCCTCTTACCGCAACAATTCTTATGAGAAATTGTCTTGAGCTCTTTAAGAACCAGAGGAATTTAAGATGATAATCACTAAGAAAAAGACCTTAAAAGCCATATTGAATTCTTTAGGAAAAAGCCAAAAGGTGTTTTTAATTGGTTGTGCGCAATGCGCGACAGTTTGTAAGACAGGCGGAGAGGAACAGTTGTATGATATGGAGGTACTGCTCCAGGGAAAAGGTAAGACAATTACAGGCAAAGCTGTGCTTGATCCTGCCTGCCATTTGGTAAAAGTAAAGCAGTTCTTTTATCAAAACAAAGGCATCCTTAAAGGCACAGACGCGATACTGGCCCTTACCTGCGGAGATGGTGTGCAGTCAATAAAAGACGGAGACTATAAAAAAGATGTACTACCCGCGCTTGACACTTTATTTTTAGGTGAAGTCCAGCGGGGAGGCCATTTCTTTCAGAAATGTATACTTTGCGGAGATTGCATAATCGATCAGACTGATGGGATATGCCCTATTACTATATGCACAAAGGGCCTGCTTAACGGTCCGTGCGGAGGCTCTAAAAATAAAAAATGTGAGGTTGACAAAGACAGGGATTGCGGGTGGATACTTATATATGAGAGGCTTAAAGAGTCTAAAAAGCTAAAGAACATGAAAAGGATAGTGAGGCCTCAGGATCATTCTAAAAACCTTAAACCGCAAAAGGTAATTCTATAGCATAAGAA
>CAZBNF010000018.1:11133-15010 GCA_964493115.1 uncultured Planctomycetia bacterium
TGTTGTTAATCCATGCGCAGACCCCCTTGAGCCTGAACTGATCAAGATGAAAAAGAAGATTGACTCAGGGGCACAATTTTTCCAAACACAGGCTGTCTTTGATGTTAAGAGGTTTAATTTTTTTATGAAAAAGGTTTCAAAATATAATGTGCCAATAATAGCAGGTATCATACTGCTTAAATCCGCTAAAATGGCAGTGTATATGAATGATAATGTAGCAGGCATATATGTGCCCGATGCGCTTATAAAACAGATAGATAGCGCTTCAGATAAACAGGAAGAAGCGATACAGATAGCATGTAGTTTAATTGACAGGCTGAGAGATGTATGCAATGGCGTGCATATAATGCCTATAGGATGGGAAACGCTTGTGCCCGGCATTATTGATAGAGCGGGCCTGGCTGGCCGGTAGGCAGGCATATAAAAAAACCGCAGGAGGATATTATGAACCCTAAGATAAAAGTGGATAGCTTATCTGGAACCAGCTTATACAGGAAATTCAGTATATCTTTTGTTCTTATGTCTTTAGTTCCTATTATATTTGTACTTTTTATATTGTATTATTTTAATATAACGCCCTTAGTGGAAAGACAACTGCCGTTTTTTAATCTTACAATATTGCTTATAGTCCTGCTCAGCTTGGCATCCTTCGATCTTATAAGAAGAAGCATGATGGCATTATCCCGTTTCAGCAAAAACGCTATAATCATAGCAGATGGAGATTACAACAAAAGAATAGAAGAAGTTGCGGAAGAGGAGATAGGGCGCATAGCCAGTTCTTTTAATAAAATAACATCAGAGCTGCAAAATAAGATAAAACAACTTGAGCAGTCAAAAAGGTTGCTCAACAATATACTGAACAAGATAGGCTCAGCAGTTACCTCTATGAAAGGTATAGAAAACCTTTTAGAGCTTATACTGCAAACACTGGTCAATGGCACTGAAGCCAGGTCTGGGGCTATATTTATTATCGATAAAGAGGAAAATAGGCTTTCCATGAAGGTCGCTTTTGGGATGCCGGATTCTGCGGATAAGATAAGATTAGATCCTGATAAGGGCCTGATAGGCAGGGTTGTAGCGCTTAAGAAGATAGAGTCTGTTTTTGATGTAAGCAGAAACGCAGCAGCGTATTTTGAGTTTAAGAATAAGCTGGCCGAAAATTCCATAATGGCCTCACCTTTAGCGTACAAAGATGATATTTTAGGCATCATAATAGTATGTGATAAAATTCAAAAGAAACCTTTTAGCAGCGACGATATGGTGTTGTTATCAAATGTATCCGCCCAGACAGCAATAGCAATGAAGAACTTCATGCTAAACGAGGACGTTGAAAAAACATACCTGGAAACCATAACAGCGTTGGCTATTGCTGTTGAAGCAAAAGATCCATATAGCAGAGGACATATTGAGAGGGTGGCTGCCTATGCCCAACAGCTTGGAAAAGAGATGAAGTTAGATGAAGAGATGATGAAAATACTGAAAAACGGCGCTATACTTCATGATGTAGGTAAAATAGGAGTAAGGGATGAAGTTTTAAAAAAGAACAGCCCCTTAAACGAAGAAGAGCAGAAAGAGATGAGAGATCATGTAATAATAGGTGTAAACATAATAAAGCCGATTAGAAGCATGTCAGAGCTTTCTGACCTGGTTCGTTATCACCAGGAATTTTATGATGGCAGCGGTTATCCTGATGGCCTGAAAGGCGAAGAAATACCTTTAACGGCAAGGATAATAAAAGTTTGCGATGCTTATGATGCTATGACAACGGACAGGCCGTATCGCAAAGCTATGAGCAGAGAAGACACCAGGAAAGAACTGATCAAAAAAAGCGGCATAGAATTTGATTCAAAAATAGTAGAAAAGTTTTTAAATGTGATATGAGTAAAATTACGCCTGATATTATAATTCAAATGAAGAAGAGGTCAGAACCCATAACCCTCCTTACCGCATATGGTTTTCCTTTGGCTCATATAATAGACAGCGTTGGTATTGATATAATACTTGTGGGTGATAGCGTTGCAAACACTGAACTTGGGTTGGAATCAACAAAACTTGTATCAATGGATGATATGATACACCATGCCAAGGCGGTAGGCCGAGGCGTAAAAAATAGCCTGTTTATCGGCGATATGCCTTATGAGGCCTATCAGGTAGATCAATCTAAAGCTGTTCTGAATGCCAGGCGTTTTATGGAAGAAGCAGGATGTGATGGCGTAAAGATTGAATGGTTTAAAAACTGTGTTGAAGTAGTCGAAGATATAGTCGAGGCCGATATACCTGTGATGGGCCATATAGGGCTTACCCCTCAAACAGCAGACGAGCTTGGGGGTTTAAAGGTGCAGGGTAGAGATGCGGAAAAGGCAAATGCTCTTATCGAACAGGCTATTACTTTGCAAAGACTTGGGGTTTTTAGCGTTGTCCTTGAATGCGTTCCGGATATGCTTGCCAAGGTTATTACAGAGACGCTCGATATTCCAACTATAGGTATCGGCGCGGGCCCATATTGCGATGGACAGGCGCTTGTCTCTTATGATATGCTCGGTATCATTAGGACGCGTAAACCAAAATTTGTAAAAGAATACGTGGATCTTTGTTCTCAGATAGAAAAAGCGGTTGGTGATTATAAAAATGAAGTGAAACAGCGGATCTTTCCTTCCAAAGAACATTCTTATACAATGAAAAAAGAAGAAGTTGATAAGCTGAAAGTAAATAAAAATTTAAAACAGAGTTTAAGCTAGAGAGGCTGCAGATGAAAATAGTCATAGTAGGCCCTGGGGCTATAGGTTGCCTTTTTGCGGGATTGCTTTCAAAACAAAAAGCCAAGCATGAAATCTGGCTGCTGGATAAGCGCGCAGAACGGGCTAAAAAGATAAAAGAGTCAGGGGTTATAGTAGAAGGATTGACTAATATCAGACATAATATCAACATAACAGCAGATTCAAAGTCAATAGGAGTATCTGGGCTGGTTCTGATTTCTACAAAATCGTATGATACAGAGGCCGCACTTAATTCTATAAAGCCGTTGCTCTCTGATGAGACAAACATATTGTCTCTTCAGAATGGTATTGGAAATTCCCAGCTAATATCAGATATGTTTGGCCAGGACAGAACGGTTTGCGGCATAACATCGCATGGGGCAACCCTTATCTCTGATGGAAGGGTAAGGCATGCCGGTAAAGGAGATACTATAATAGGAAAACCCACTGGTAAGATATTCAGAGACCTGCGTAATATATCAAATATTTTTAATGAAGCAGGCATTGCTACAAAGACATCCAAAGATATAAACAGTGTTTTATGGAGCAAACTTATTATAAATACGGGAATAAATCCATTATCTGCCATATGCCGGCTCCCGAATGGCCTGCTTCTTAAGTACGAGGGTATAAAAGAATTAATGCGACAGGCAGTTGTAGAAGCTACTAAGGTTGCCAAGAAAAACAAGGTAAAACTTATTTATGATGATCCGCTCGCGAAGGTGGAATCTATTTGCCTTGCTACGTCAGATAATATCTCAAGCATGCTTCAGGATATTTTAAACCAAAGACGCACAGAGATAGATTTTATAAATGGGGCTATATCAAGGTATGCAAAAAGTGCCGGCATAAAGACACCTGTTAACGATATGATAGTTGACATTGTAAGAGCGATTGAGGCCAGCTACAAGGAACAGGTCAGTATATGATAGTGATTGGTGAAAGGATAAACTCCACCCGCGGTAAAATAAAAAAAGCCCTTGATGACAGGGATCTTGAGATACTTATGCAGGAAGCATCAGCCCAACTGTCGTGCGGCGCTGAATATATAGATATAAACACAGCGGCATGCATTGAAAGAGAAAAAGACGATCTTATATGGCTGGCTGAAAACATTCAGG
>CAZBNF010000018.1:15110-17598 GCA_964493115.1 uncultured Planctomycetia bacterium
GACAGTATTTTTATAGATCCTCTTGCAAAGCCTGTAAGCACAGAACCCCTCCAGGCAGCATGTTTTCTGGAGACAGTTAAGATATTAAGGGATAAGGGGATAATGTGCACAGGCGGATTAAGCAATATATCTTTCGGCCTTCCGAGAAGAGATTTGATTAATGCGGTATTTGTAAAACTCGCTATGGATGCAGGTATAGCAGCAGCTATAATAGATCCCACCCAACTTGCTGTAAAAAACACATTAGACGGAAAAAATCTGCCCGAGGAAATATTCTCTATTGCCAGAGACGCCATACTTGGCAGGGATGAATATTCAATGAACTACATAAAGGCCTTTAGAGAAGGCCGCCTGGATTTTTAATTTATGCCGAAAAGAATCTTCATAGCAGCTACACGCCAAAATGACGGTAAGACCACACTTTCCCTTGGCTTAATATCCATATTAAAAAAGAGATTCAATAATATTGGTTTTATAAAGCCAATAGGGCAGAGATACCTTGTCGAGCAGGGATATAATATAGATGAAGATTCATACCTTATAGAGGAGATATTCGGTATAAAATCCAACCTTAAGGATATGTCGCCCATTGCTATAGAGAGGGGTTTTACGCAAAAGTATATAGAAAATCCTGATCGCAAGCCGTTGGAGCTCCAGGTGAAAAATGCGTTTAAAAAAATAGCGGAACGCAGCGATCTGGTTGTTATAGAAGGTACAGGCCATGCAGGCGTTGGTTCTGTCTTTGATATGTCTAACGCGATTGTCGCGAAGATGCTTAACTCGAAAGTGGTAATAGTATCAGCCGGAGGCATAGGAAGGCCTATAGATGAGGTCATGCTCTCTGTCCCGCTTTTTAAACAGGCAGGGGTTGAGATAGCAGGCGTGATCGTAAACAAGGTTCAGGATACAAAGTACAAAAAAATAGACAGCTTGGTAAGAAAAGGGTTTAAGCAGCATGGCATTGATGTTTTAGGTGTTATCCCGTATCTTAAAGTGCTCGACATGCCAACCATGGAGCATATGGCAGATGAGCTTAAGGGTAGGATAATAAGCGGTTCAAATGATAATATGCTCAAAGCAATAAGCAATGTTGTGGTGGCAACCGGCAAACCAAGGACTGTTTTAAGGCAGATAGTCGAGAGAAGCCTTGTGGTTACCTCCGGGGATAGAGAAGAGCTTATAAAGTGTTTGTTAAAAGAGGTTGAAAAAAAGAAGGCAAATCAGGATATGCTGGCCGGTTTTATCATTACATGCGGGTTTATGCCTAATAGAAGAATAAGGCATATGCTTGAAAAGAGCAAGATACCGGTACTTCTTGTCCAGGAAGATACATTTGGCATAATTACAAAAATAGATAAGATGATCGTAAAAATACATCCAGGCGAAAAAGACAAGATCGCTATGATTGAGCGCCTGGTTGCTGATCATGTTGACCTTGAACCCCTCCTTTTGAAGATCTAAATTAGGTTGCTATCCTAGGATAAAATATATGATTACCAGGAAATTTTTATATATATTAGCAATTATTATCATATCTCTGATATTTTTAAATTCTTTATGCATACGGACAGAGAGACGAACGCAACTGGCAATGGGTACTCTTGTAGATATCAAGTTGACAGGTTTTGTATGGGATGATTTTGATCGAGCGTTTAAAAATGCTTTTGAGGCCATAGGTGGAGTTGAAGGGATGGCTAATTTATATGATAGTGAAAGTGAATTAAGCAGGCTTAACAAATCTTCGCAAAAGATGTCATCTAGACTAAGCGAAGAACTTTTTTATATGATATATAATTCAAACATTATATGCAATGAAAGTAATGGTGCTTTCGATATTACCGTATCGCCTCTGGCAATACTGTGGAAATCCCATATAAAAAATAAGTCAGTTCCAAATAAGCGTGACATCAAACAGGCCCTTTCTTTTGTGGGATCTGATAAGCTGGTGCTGGATCAGGAACGCAGGACAGTATTTTTTAAGAAGAAGGGCATGAGTATAGACCTGGGTGCAGCGGCCAAAGGTTATGCCGTCGATAAGGCTGTATATGAGATTAAAAGGGCAAATTTCAGGTCTGCCATGATAAACGCGGGTGGTGATGTATTCTGTCTTGGCAAGAGAAGATTTATATTTCCCTGGCGTGTTGGGATAAGGGACCCATATAATAAAGATGATATATACAAAGTGGTTAATATATCCAACAGGGCTGTAGCAACGTCAGGTGGTTATGAGCAGTTTTTTTTACATGAAGACAAATACTATAGTCACTTGATCGATCCAAAAACAGGGTATCCTGTGAATAATACATTTAGTTCGGTAACGGTTATTGCTGATAGTTGTTTTATGGCAGACGCTATTGCAACAGCTATTTTTGTAGGAGGCCAGTCCATAAAAGATAAACTGGAAATATTATATCCTAAAATAAGAATAATTGTTATTGAAAAATAAACGCATTAGTTTAAGTATATTGGATTTCGTTTGTGCATTTGC
>CAZBNF010000019.1:0-16593 GCA_964493115.1 uncultured Planctomycetia bacterium
TCGTATCTTATATCTGCCGCGGATTCTTTTTGTGTAGACGCGCTGCCATCAACTGTAGTCTCTCTTGTTCGTACCACCTGGCCAAGGCTATTGAATAAAAGCATCTCTGTTGTTAGGCTGTAATCATGATCAAGCACATTTCCATATTCGTCTTCCCCGCTCTCCCTGACCAGGGTATCTATCTTGATAGTCTGCCCGGTTGCCCTGTTATAATATATCGCTACCTCCTCCTGCTTTGTCAATCCTACATGGATTTCTTTGCCCAGGAGATCCTTTAAATCCTCTGTTATAAAATCAGTGTATAATGTATCCGTAGTTTCTTTATAGGCATCCGCTTGCCCGTATATGTTATAATGCATATCGTAACGGAATGACTCCCTAGTAACATCAAGCAAGAGGCCTGATTCTTTGCTTGCTGATTCTCTGTTTATCTCTCTCTGCGATTTCATCCTTCCAAGCGTGTCATATTCTATGTCAAATACAAAACTGTCTTTTATCATTTCAGCGGCGCTTGTCGAGATTGTCTTTTCCGTATAGGATGTATTCCTGTTATAGCCATCATAAGATATATCGCTTCGCTCTATAGATACCTGGTTATTTAGTCCATTACCAAAATTATGCATATCCTGCAGATACGCTATAACGCGCCCGTAATTATCCAGCTCCATCCTCATGTATATCGTTGTAGCAGTATCAGGTGCAATACTTGAACTTCTATCCTCGGTATATGATGTCTGATAGCCATCGCTGTTATAATCAGTGTTCAGCCTTCTTACTGTGACAATCTCGTCGGTTGCGGAATTTGAAGAAATTGTATCTGTGTAGGAATTTATCTGGCTACCGTATATTCCGTCTTTATACTCTATGCCGCTGCGTATTACCTGCGTATACCTGTCCTGATTACCTGTTTCAGGGTCATCGCCGGTTTCTGTTATATATCTTTCAAAATAGGCCTCCCTGTTATATCTGTCATATCTTATGCCGGAAAGCGTCTCCTCTGTAAAAAGATTAGGCGTGGCATTTGAAAGCATTGTCTTTTTCATAGACTCTACACGCTCTTTTTCATCATAGCGCATATCAGACACATGCATCTCAATCTCCTCCAGCAAGCCGTCTGTAAGGGTATGCTGGCTATACCCTTTTAAAAGACCGAGGCTGGTATATGACATGCCTATTCTCTCAGAAAAAGTCTTTATATCAACTAATGCGCCCTGGATATGGCTTAAACGCTGCATTGACAACAGGTATCCTGACCGGTCATATTGGAGGTCAGTTACATTGGCGTTTTCTATAACCTCTGTTGCATTGTTTGATATAACATCATCGTAGGATACCATCTGATCAAAGAAGTTGTACTTTATGTTATCGCGTTTCATATGCTCTATAGACCCATAGGCGGTTGTATTTGTATAAGAATAATCTATCATACGCCTGAAACCGTCGTATATCATGTTCTCATACTCTGACACGACAAAACCTTCGGTAAATTCAGATGACTGCAGCTCGTTGTAACTGAAAACATCACCCCTTAAATTATGCCTTATATCACGGCGTTCTCTCAGCATAGAATAATTAAGGGTATTTCCGTCCTCATCAGAGCCGCTAACCACGGTATGATTGGTAAAGCCTACTATCTCCTTAAAGCCGTTATACAAAACAGCGCTTACATCGTTTATAACCGCTCTGGAAGGCATGGATGAATCGTATGTGTTGTATACATAAGCTGTCTGGTAGTGGCTTTTATAGGTTGTCGAAATGCGCTCATTTACTACAGTATTATCCAGGTAAACACTGCCGTCAGGGTTTAAACCTACTGTCACTGTTGTATCTTTGTAAGATAAAAGCTCTCCTATGTCGTTTAGCTTGGGTTCTTGCCTGTTAGTTACTATATTAAACACTGAGTTATCATTAATGTTGTTTTTTGTAAAAATATCCGTAAACACTGACATGCTGCCGTAACGGGTATATTCTATATCCTTTAATTCCCGGATCGTTATAATATCCGGCTCTTGCAGCCAGCGCATGGTCTCTTTATAATGAAGTATCTTTCCTATTGAATTATATGCCGCAGCTTGGCCTACAGCCTCCCACTCAAGCTTTATAATATTTCCTGTCTTGTCTATAAGTACATCATTATAAGATAACAGCCTGTTTACCTTTTCTTCATAGTTTATATCAGAACGCTCTCTGATAAGGAAATCGTAGCCGTTTGCAAGTTTTTCAGTGTAGGATATCTGGCGTCCAAACTTATCATATCTTATATTGTCAAGGTTCTGTCTTGCTATATTGCCGAGATTATCCTCTTCTATCATCATTGATGATTTCAGCTGCCTTAGTTTATTATATTCACCCTGCCAGGTTGTAGTCACTTCAGCATCGAAAGCGCTTTCTTTCCTGGTTTCTATATACGAAGAAAGCTTGCCGACATCATTATAAGAGCCCTGCCAGCTGATAACAGTCTTATTGCCAAGATCATTGGTCTGTATCTCATCATAGGATACCAGGTATCCTAAACTGTACGTCATGTTGCTGCGTTCTGTTGTAACCGTAAGTTCATTGGCATCTGTGTATATCTCTTTATAATATATCAGGTTATCCCCGCTGTACCTGCCTGTCCATGTCCTCTTATATTCTCCTGAGGCCTCTTTCCATCCTTCTTCGTAAAAATGAGTTGGCTTTAGTCCGTCATAGGACCTGACCCACCGCTTAAAGCTGTAATCTCCCTGGCCTTCTATCCATCCGTCTTCCTGATAATAAACAGCGTGCTTTCCTTCATACTGCGCGCTGTGCCAGTGCCTGGTAACAGTCTTATCTACTGTTATTTCCCCTGTAACCGGCACATAGCGCTGCTCGAAGAACTCCACCATATTGCTATATCCGTCATATTGCAGGCCCGTATACCTGCTTGTTATTGTGTTCCCATGGCTGTCAGTGTATGTATCCTGATAACCTACCAGGTTGCCGTAATTATCATATCTGAGCTCATCCCTTTCTATTGCCCCGACAATATTATTCATTATATCTGTAATGCTGAGTATAAACTGCTCACTCTGATAGTCGATAAGCTGCATTTGGCGGTTTCTAATTTCGTTTATTACTATTGTCTTGTCTTCTATAACAGCTGAGGCTATTATCTGCACCTCTCCATCGCCAAGTTCAGTTGTCTCGATTATGGTAAACTCCGCGTCATAAATCAATCCCTCCACTGCATCAATCTTTTCTTCGTTAAAGCCTGTGATATTCCCGCCCTCGTCATATGTTATATCAGTCCTGCCTATAGTATATATAAGTTCATTTGCCTGCCCGTAGGCTTCCTCGCTAAAGGCAGTGATATGACTATTTCCATCTGTCTGGACAGAGCCTTCAATAACTATTCTGTTATATTCCTCCTGATAAGCCCCTGTTTCCATCTCACAATAGACATAACCTTCCTGAACCAGATTATTTTCGGCGTCATAGACCCTCTGATAATAACTTATAAGCTGACTGGTCTGAAGATCATATATGCCTTCGGATACGTCTATACGCGAAACCAGGTTACCATCTTCATCTGTTATATATTCTGTATAGCTTTCGGGATTGTTGTTCTCATCATAGGATATATCGGAACGCACATGCATGAGATTACTAACCTCCTGCCATGTGTCTGTCTGCGTATTGTAAAACCTTTCATTTGTCCTGTAGGAGAGTATGTTCTTGTGGGCATTCGTATCTTCGTTGGCGTAAAATCTGGCATCAGGCGCGTACTGGACGTCATACCAGTGGACTTCGCTTATGTTGCCGTATTTATCTTTGGCAGTGGAATAATATTCTATAAGAAGGCCCCTGTCGTTATAAACCATATCACCGCCGCCGGGGCCATATGTATCCCTGTAATAGACCTCGCCTCCTTCTTCCACGCGCTCATTCCATATCGCAACAGCATTTCCCTTGAAAAATTCTATCTTTTTCTGTATGCCCTCAGCATCTGCAGGAAATAAAATATACGTTCTTGACGCGCTATGTATAAGGTTTCTGGCTCTTTCTATCTGCTGTATAAGCGACATAATCTGCTTGTATTGGGTAAAATATCCAAACTCAAGATGCCTTGATATATCATATCCTATCTTTTCAGCAGACCTTGTTCTCGACTGCTCAACAAAAAACCGCCTCATCATCTGATCCTGCTGGTTCTTGATAGATTTGATAAGGTCTATGGCCTTATAACCGTGCCTTTCAAGTGTCCTCTCCTGCCTGCGCTCTCTAATGTCTCCTGCACCTGCAAACACAAGCTGCTGCCATGAAAATGTGATGATGACAACCCATGCTATAATACGCATAGATATACTATGTTTACTTTTTACAGGTATTGTATTTTTGTTTATATTCTTATCCATTTTAGGCCTTCTTCATATTATGCATCTATATATATAACACATAAGATACTGTTTTATTCCAATTATAATAATCTTTTTTAAAGTCTTAAATAACTAGGTAAAAAAAATCTCTTCCCATTCTACTATAAACATACATGCTTATATAGCAAAAGTCAAGTCTCTGATGGAAAAAAGCAACTTTTATGCGTAATGCGCATTATCAGCCAGATAGCTATATGCTAACTTGTTTATTTGCAATATGTTACGAATAATGCACTATTTAAAACCAAATACGATTTGCTATATATATAATAGCAATCGGAGATAAAATAGAAAATACTGCCCATAAAAACATCCTGATTAAAGACCCTCCTATCACAACCCTGATCCTGGACATGCATTCAGCATCTGATGATTTATATATTATGTATAATTTACGCAACGAAAACGCCATAAGCAGGACAAGAAACGGATGCAATAATTTTACCTGACCTGCTATATACGGGCCTTCTGCCCTTAAAAATTCATTGAAAAACCGTAAAAAGCAGTAAAAAAATACCACGTAAAAGGCTGTAAATGCCTTATAGCCTCTAAGCTTTTTATAGACAAACCTGGAGGCCCCGAAAACTCCGAATGCTGATGCCATCGCATAAACCTGCGTGGGATGCCTATATACGCCATCTGATAAAAACTGAAAACCCCATGGCAACGATGTCTCTATACCATAACAGCACCCCGCCAAAGTACACCCTATGCGGTTAAAGGCGAGCACCAGCGCGATATACGGTATGATAAAATCAAGCATGTCAACAAAAGAAAACCTGCCTAACTTGCTTGACAACCAAAGTGACGCTATCCCCAGCGACAGGCCGCCCATGCTTGCCGCGCCTGTACTAGTAGTAACAGCTTCCTGAAAAGTGAGTCCTGCAAATGACTTATAATGGATTATAGCACTTAGAATTTCAGCCCCTATCATACTGGAAGGTATAAATACCGCGACAGAGAATATTATTTTTCCATAGCTTAAGGAAAAATCCTTTGGCCGCGTCAAAATCAGCCCTATTAAGGCAGCTGCATAACCGCATATTAATAAAACCCACCAAGCAGGTATACTTATCTGGCCTATGTAAAAATATGGATACAAAGCATCCGCCTCCTTTTTAATAAAAAACGTTTAATTTTTTATCAGACATAACTAGCGACATTTCTTTTACTGCGTCAAAAACCTCCCCATCGAGAGATATAGGCGCAGGATTATCAAGGCTTATATCCATCCTCTTTAGAACGCGTTTTTCTCCGGGATAATAAAAATAGGTACCTGTAATAACAGCCAGATCCCATATTAATTGCTCAATAAACCCCATCCTGCAAAACCATGCGTTAAGCCTGCTATCCTGTATATCGGCATTTTTAAATACACGCATATGCCCGATATGGACTGTATTGTTAACAAGCAGATTTGTGAATTCAATGCTCCTGTATTCTGATCCTTCAAAAGAAATCCTGCATAAGTGGCGGGGCCTGTTGAAAGAGTTTAAAAGGGTGACAACAGGATAACAAAGCCTGCCGAGTTTTTTATAATGCAAGTTGGCGGCTCTTGCCACCTGGGCGAAAAAACCGACTGATGCTGTAGATATTGCAAATCTCCGCACATTTTTACTGTCCTGCCTGAAGTGTGCTTCCATAAGGTCTATATCGCGCATACGGGCTCTTGATATCTTATAGATAGCATCCCTGAAATCCTTTATCCCGAGATCATGCGCCAGGCTGTTTCCTGTGCCTAAAGGGATTATCCCGAACACCCTGCCTTCCGTGCCAAAGGTGTTTATTATATTAAAAAATGTCCCATCCCCTCCGCATGATATTATGTTTTTGAACTCTACAGACTCTTTCGCCACCCTGCATAGATCCTCTTCACGCGTAGTAATAAGAATCTCCGCATGCAATAATCTGCGTATCATTTCAAGTAGCTGATGCCTGTCGGGCCTCTTCAGCCTGTCAAGGCATGAAGAATTTATAACAGCCAGGGTTTTTTCAGTACGACCTGAAGAATTTTTGGGCACAATGATTATAGTTTTTTAAGCTCCTATTTTACATATATGGAATATGTTTGTTTTCCGTTTATATCTTCTATTTTATAAAAATAGCTCTTCCCTTTTTTATCCTTAAGTTTTCCTTTTATATACGGGCCGCCCCATTTTTCTGGCACTGGCGGAATATCAGGCTTGCTCAGAAGCGCTTCAAGCCCTTGTCTTTGCGTCGGATAACTGCCATTATCCACTTTATAAAGGGCCAGCCCATGATGCAGCTCTATTTCAAGAACATAGTCCTTCGGTTTGTCCTCTTTCTCGAAAAAGATTGCTTTCTGAGCTGGAATAAGTATCCTATACGCCCATGTATCGCCGTATCTATAGATATGGTATTTGTAAGGTTCTTTAGACTCAGATATAAATATTTTCTTGTCAGCATAGGGGCCCTGCCAATTTAAAGGCACGGGTGATTCAACGGGTTTTTCAATCAAGGCATCCAGGCCCTGTTCCTGGGTAGGATAATCACCGCTATCCTGCTTATAGCGCTCCAGCGCCTGCATAATCTTTTGCACACGCTCATAGTCAGGCGTCTTTTTGTGCTCTGCTGTTCTCAGGCCGGTTTTTGTAATCCTTAAATCTATCTGATAAGGATGGTTTATCTTCGGGATATATGACAACACCGTCAATAGTAACATACCCAAAAAAATGGCTGTTAGGAAAAAACTTAAAAACAGGCGCCTTAAAAGATTTATAATTTCTGTTTTATTGGAATATCGCCTATACAGCACAACCAATCCTGATACGCCATATACGAGAATTACAATCAGCACAATGTGAGAAACCTTTAAAACACCCAATATGTTCGGGCTATCAACCCTGAAAAACTCAACTATAAAACGGCCTGCGGCATACATTATTACAGATGAGAAAAATATCATCCCCGTAGCGTTATCCCGCATTCTCTTATAGTTCACCCTGCCCGCGACAAAGATAGAAAAAGCTATTATTATCATATAGGCCTGTGTCGGATGACGAAGTATATTGTCACCAAAATATAAAGCCCATGGTAAATTTGAAGGCGAGCCATGACAGCAGCCTGTAAGAAGGCACCCTACCCTTCCTAAGGCGCGAAACAGCCCGAAAAAAGGGACTGTGTAATCACCTGCATAAAGAAAGCTTACCCTGTAATATCTAAACAGTATGTATATAGCCACAAGCGCCAATATAGCCCCTCCGATATAAGCATGCCCTGCTGTCATAAATACTTTTTCAGGAGACATACCTCTGTATTGCTCCGCATATAGCATAAGATGCGTAAGTTTTGCGCCTGAAGTGCCTGCCAATATGCCTATGGTGCATGCTATAAGCACCTGCCATCTCTTTACAAGCGCATCCTTATCAAGCAGCATGAACTCAAACGCGACAAGAAGGGATAACCCTAAAAAATGGAATAATTCATAATTGCTTATATGGAAAGAACCTAATAAAAGATTGAATGGGTACATTTATTTTCTCCTTTAATTTAATATATGTTCCGCTAACCGCATCCCTGTGTAAGCGGCACTCATAATGCCTCCCTGGCCAAAACCTGTTGTTACCCAGTGGCCGCACATAAAAAGGCCTTTTACGCAGGTAACCGCGGGCACAAGATCAGGCCGTATCTGGCCAGGCGTGGAAGCCCAGCCATACATTGCGGCAGACCTGTTGTGAGTATAGCGATAAAACGTATCCGGCGTAGCTGTTTCCTTAAACACTATATTATCTGATAAATCCGGTATAAGCCTTTCTGTTCTTTTTACAATATTTTCACAGATAAGGCCCCTGTGCTTATGCCAATAATCCGCATCCTCAAAAGGCGCCCCAACGTAAAGGGCCAATGCTGTATTTTCATTCATGCTACCTGTCCTGTTACTGTTAGATGAAGGGGCGATTACAACATGCTTTTCATTAAGGTCTATATCGCCATTGTATATGTTTTTGTAAATAGAATCAAAGTTATTTTTTTCTGAAAAACATTCGGGGCTATACCATATGGTTGATTTATCTTCGATTATATTGCCTGGGGGTTTTTTTAACCCTAAAAAAACCATAAAAACCGACATGGAAGGAACCATCTGCCTTATTCTCGCGATAATGTCCTTATCCAAATCATCCTTTCCGATAAGCTCTAAAAGCGTCTCTGTGGCATCGCATGCCGAAATAACACAATCAGAAAACACCTGTTTACCGCCCTCCAATAATACCCCCTTTGCCTTCTTTTTTTCCACAATAATACGCTCTACCCTGCATCCCAAAGATACATCAGAACCTCTTTCCTGTAAAATATCGGCGAGTGACTGGGCAAGCAAATCCGCCCCGCCGGGGATATAATAACCTCCGTCCAATATAAACTGGTTGTAAAGGAGCAGGCCTTTTACAGCGGATAATTGTGATGGCCCAAGTCCGGCATTACCGAGCAGAGCGCAAAAGGCATTCTTGGCCTCATCGTCATCTAAAAATTTATCCAGCACATCCTTAAAAGTATACCTTTTATACCCTGAGATTATATCAAAAACATTAAGGCCTGTGATAAAATCAAAGAAAGAACATATACGATTGGATTCTTTCTTAAAGGCATCGGCAAAACTTTGTTTTGTTTTTTCTATGTCATTAAATACCCTGATCTTCTTATCGCCTATAATAATTATATCGGAAGGGTCAGAACGCCTTAGGCCGAGCCTTTCGTATATGCCCAGTTGAGTACATATCATATTCATAATACGGCCGGGCCCAAAGCCTCCAAAATGCCTGCATATATCAAAAGAAAACAGCCCCCTGTTAAAAGATACGCAATACCCGCCGGGTTTCTTTTCTTTTTCAGCCAGTAAGACTTTTTTACCCGCCTTTGCCAAAAAATTAGCGCATACTAAGCCGCTTATCCCTGCGCCAATTACAATAGCATCGTATCTATTCTTCATATGAACACGCGTCATGTGCTGCTGTTGATTTTTCTAAATATTACCGAACAATTATTCCCGCCAAATGCGTAAGAATTGTTCATGGCAATATTAATATCTTTTTTTCTGGGCTCATTTGGAACACAATCCAAGTCGCATTCAGGGTCCGGGGTATGGTAGTTCATTGTGGGCGGAATAACAGAATGTTTTATTGCCAGACAACAGCTTACAGCCTCCATTGAGCTTGACGAGCCCATGGTATGGCCTATCATAGACTTGATTGAGCTTACAGGCACCTTGGCATATCTTTTGCCAAAAACACTTTTTATTGCCTGTGCTTCCGCCTTATCGTTTGAGATTGTACCGGTCCCGTGGGCGCTTATATAATCAATATCATCAGCGTTAATACCGGAATTAGAGAGAGCAAGATTCATCACCCTTTCAATCCCCTCAGCGGAAGGCGCTGTCATGCTAAAAGCATCGCAGCTTAGGCCATAACCTGCTGTCTCCGCGTATATAAAAGCGCCGCGTTTTTTCGCATCTTCTTCTCTTTCGAGAACCAACACAGCAGAGCCCTCACCTATAATCATGCCCTTTCTATTTTTGTCAAAAGGCCTGCAGGTATCGGGGGCCATGCTTAAAAGCCTGTTAAAACCAGCGAAACCTATTCTTGAAAAAGAATCCGACGTACATGCGAAAACAACCTGCGCTCTGGACTGCTTAAGCATATCACAACCAAAGCCAATAGCATAGTTTCCCGCTGAACATGCCGCAGGCATTATCATTGATATACCCCTAAACCCGTATTTAAAACACACGCTATCGGGTATATTGTGCGCCGCGCTCATTACCACTTTGGCAGGGTCTATTTTATCCATACCTTCAAAAAACCAGGCCCTGTTTATCTCTTCTATAACCTGCGCCTCAGCCATAGTTGTGCCTGCAATAACACCTACCATATCTTTTGCAACCAAATCCAGGTTAAGCCCTGAATCTTTTAAAGCCATTGAAAATGCCGCGACTAAAAACTGTGAAGCCCGGCCCTTTTCTGCATAATCACTCATAAACAAAGATGGGTCAAAATTTTTTATTTCAGCGCCGCGATGAGTCCTGTATCCACTGGAATCAAACCCGGACACCTCAGTTATCCCTGATTTTCCGGATATAAGGCCGCTCCAGAAATCCTCCTTTCCTATTCCTATTGAGGACACTATACCAAGACCAGTAACCACTATCTTCATATTCTGCACTTATCTCTTGTTTACTTTGCCGAAACCTCTTTTGCAGCTATACCAAACTCACCTTTTGCGACAACCTGAGACCTGACCTCTGCCCTGGCCCTGAATATGCCGGCAAAAGATATCATCTTAACAGGATTGGCGGTTATTATTAATGTATCACCCGGCCTGACCCTGCCTGTAAATCTCGTTTTTGAGGAAGTCAGAAAATAGGCGACTTTCTTTTTTGAAAGATGCTGCTTTTTAAAGAAAAGAGCGCAGGCTTGCGCCATTGCCTCGGCAATAAGATGCCCGGGCATAACAGGATAACCAGGAAAGTGCCCTTTAAAAAACGGCTCACTCTGAGATATACGCCTGGATACCACTACCTTGGTATTTTCCTCATACTCCAGGACCTTGTCTATAAGCCGCAGGACACCCTTAAACGGCAATATAGCCTTTATCTCTTTTTCCGATATAGTTGCCATAATAATTTCAGATGTATTCGGTTATTTTTTTCAGCGGTATTTTTTTATGCCGCTTCCCTTTGTCTTTAGGGTAGCCAAATGTCAGCACCGCCATAATCTCATATTCTGTATTTAAATAATCCCTTATCGCCTTATCGCAGAGAAGCGCGCAACCTATAAAAGCGCTTGCCATACCCATAGATGCCGATGTAAGCATCATATTTTCAATACAGCAGGCTATACTCTGGATCTCCCATATAGCGCTGCGCTTTTCGTAAAACTTCCCCAACCTTTTCAGCCTCTTTGACAACGGCATAATATTGCAAGCAATTACTGCCAATGGCGCCTTTTCAATGATAGCGGCGT
This sequence comes from uncultured Planctomycetia bacterium, assembly GCA_964493115.1. Classification (GTDB taxonomy): domain Bacteria; phylum Omnitrophota; class Gorgyraeia; order JABMRG01; family JABMRG01; genus CAZBNF01. Next base: position 11,372 of record CAZBNF010000019.1, read on the forward strand.
TTGCCCTTAGAATTGCGCTAAGAAACACAAATTCCTTTTCTGACCTTTTGCGCATGATGCCTGCTATATGTTTTTTGCTTTTTTCACTAAGTATAAAAAAATACCATGGCTGGAGATTGTGCACTGACGGGGCATCACAGCCTGCGCTTATAATCTTTCTAACGGCATCTTTTGGCACTATCCTGTCTTTGTATGCCCTTATGGTTTTTCTTGATTTTATGGCTGTATCTAAATTCATAATTTGTGATTCTTGATTATCCGGCCCGTAAGCCGTACTGCCTCTTTCAGGCTTGTGAGTTTCGGCAAGATATCTTCGGGTATCTGTATTCTATACCTTTCTTCTATGGCAGCTAATATTTCAAGCGCCATCATTGAATCCATTCCGAGGTCTTCAACAAACCTCGCATCATCAGTAACCTTATCCTGCTCCACTTCTGCTATCTCCGCTACCAGCGACCTGAGCTCTTTCTTAAGTTCATTTAATGTAGGTTTTTTCATATCCCCCTATTGCCATCCTTATTTTTTTTATTAGCGCTATATAGCCAGGCCGCCGTCAATCCTTATTACCTGTCCCGTTATATACCCTGCATTTTCACTAACCAGAAAGGCTACAAGATCTGCTATCTCTTGCGGCTCACCCAATCTTCCTACAGGTATCATTCTGATAATAGCCTCTTTATGTTTTATCCCTTTAGCCATATCGGTATCTAAAAAACCTGGGGCAATCGCGTTGACCCTTATATTATATCTGCCAACTTCTTTCGCAAGCGCCTTTGTAAATCCTATAATACCGGCCTTGCTCGCCGCATAATTTGTTTGCCCTGGCATCCCGGTAATACCTGAGACGGAACTTATATTAACAATACAGCCCCTTTTTTGTTTCATAAGCGTGACAATAGCGGCGCGGGTAACATTATAGGTACCTGTCAGGTTTGTATCTATAACATTTACCCAGTCTTTTCTTTGCATCATCATAAGCGGTTTATCGCATATTATGCCGGCATTATTAATAATAATATCAAGCCCGCCAAACGTATTTCTAGTATAATCAATCAGCGCCTTTGCTTCAGAGGGTTTTCGTATATCCGTATAAAAAGCCCTTACATTATAAGGCAGCTCCACGCACAGCCTGTCAGCATCCTGTTTGCTGTTTTTATATGTAAAAACTACCTTGCAGCCATTCTGCGCAAGCGCCTTTACTATGAAAGGGCCTATCCCTCTTGCACCGCCTGTTATAATAGCTATATTATTATGGGAAGTCAACTTATAACTCCTTTTGCCGCATTTTGTTGTTTTTTATATACTCAAAGGCAAGCCTTATCTCGTTATGCTTTAGACTTTTATACCTGAATCCCTCTTTACCCAGAATAGCATGCGCATTATCGCTGTTAAATCTTGCCCTGAAATTCAAATACGGGACAAACGGGCCTATTATTTCCTTCTGCACTCTGCTTAAGCTGCTGTAGTCAAATCTTTCATGGGGTATGCACGCAGGTACGGGCATATCAAAGACATCGCTGGCAATATCAAGAATATGTTGTAATCTTATATAACGCGTATTCACTATATGGTAATTCCTGTTTTTTGCATTCGCTGAATTTGATATGACAAATATGGCTCGCGCCGCATCATCTACGCATATAAAGTTATACCTTGCATCAGCCCTGGCAGGGACACTCTTAAGCGCACCTGATATAAAAAACCTGAACGGCCTGAAAAACCCGCTGAATAACCCGTAATCAGTTACAGGCAGGCCTTCGGTTATGATAGAGGGCCTGAACACATCCACTAAAAGGCCTTTTTTTCTATAGCAACCGACTGCTATCTCAGCTTCATATTTCGTCTTTTCGTATAGATTATTGAAACCCTGTGATAATTCAAGCTGATTTTCGTGAAAACTGAAATCCTCAAGCCCTTTACTGCCCAGCACATATGCGGTACTTACATGATTTACCTTTTTAAGTTTCCCTGACTTCCTGCATTGCAGCGCAAAATCCAGAATATTTATCGTTCCTGTTGTATTAACACAGCTTATATGTTTATAGGAATTTTTTATATCCAGCTCCGCCGCAAGATGAAATATAATATCAAGGTTTCCCCTAAGCTGTTTTAACGCCTTCCTTCCTATGGCAAGGCCTTTTTTTGTAATATCGCCCTCAATGGCTGTTATTCTGCTAAGGCGCCTGGCAGCTGAAACCCTGTATGTTGCCGGCTTATCCAGTAATTGCTTTATCTTTGCCAGGGGGTCATTGCCGGCAGAGGGCCTGATAAGCAGAAATACATTGGAGTCTGTATTATCCAGTATTTGCGCTAAAAGCCTGCTTCCCAGAAAACCGGTTGCCCCTGTTATAAGTATATTATCCGGCATATTCTTCAATCAGCCCTCGAGATTATAAGCGATGAATTAGTCCCTGTCGGGCTAAAAGCGTTTGTGAGAATATTATTTATGCCTATGTTTAATGGCTTATCTCTGACGATATTCAAGCCGCATCTTTTATCAGGAACTAAATAATTTACAGTGGCAGGGACAGCGCCTTCCTGAAGGCAAATCGCTGCCGATGCGCAATTAAAAGCGCCCCCTGCGCTAATCGGTTCGCCTATCATTGACTTTATAGAAGTTACCGGCACATCGGCCGAAGCCGGGCCAAATACATTTTTTATAGCCCTGGCCTCCATTAAATCCCCATCAGGGCTGGAATTGCCGTATCCAAAGATAACGTCTATATCCTTACTGTTTAAAGACGCGTCTTCAAGCGCCTTATTCATGGCCATTGATGCTCCATCACCACGAAGATTGCACCTGAGCCTGCTCTCAGGATCAAATGCTATGCCATAACCTGATATTCGGGCATATATTTTTGCGGACCTTTTTACCGCATGTTCTAATTCTTCAAGCACCAGGATACATGAGCCCTCCGAAAATATAGCCCCGTTTCTTCTTTTATCGTATGGGGCACTTATAAATTCTTTTGAGCCCGGCCTTGAGCCTGAAAGAAATCCTGATTTATAAAAACCGAGAAAGGCCTCCAGGCACATCTCATCCACTGCCCCTGCCAGCGCGATATTGTAGTTATAATTTTTCAGCATGCTCATCGCGTAGAAGATTGCGTCCATGCCCGAGCAAAGGCTTGATGTTATGGTAGAATTAAAACCTTTTATATTAAACTTGATCGATATATGACTGGCAGAAGCGTTTAAAACCGTGTTTGGAAAAAGTGCCGGGTTTGTAAAGCTGGGGCCGTTGCGCAATATATCTCTGTCGAAATCAATTATGCTTTGCATGCTTCCCGTAGCGGTTCCAAGTGATACTCCAAAAAAATTCGACATATCTTCATTAACCGGATATTCAATCCCCGCATCGATAAGAGCCAGCTTCGAGGCGGAAAGAGCCAGCTTAGTGCTTCTGTTTAAATTACGTAAGCCCTTTTTCCCAAGAAGTTTTTCCGCGTCAAAATCAATTACCTCACCGCCTGTTTTACAGTTTAAATTAGAGGTATCAAACAGGCTTATATCTTTTATGCCAGAGACTCCTCTCTGCAGGGCAAGATTAAAGTTGTCTTTACCGATAGCATTTGGCGATACAATTCCTATGCCGGTAATCACAATTTCTCTCCCGCCTTCTATTATTTTATTTTTTTTAACCATGTTCAAGATAAACTCCTAAGCTACTTCTCAAAAGAGATAGTAATTCTTAATGTAAGCTCCTGTTCTTTCATGGATTCATGGAAAGGTAAAAAAGGCGCTGCGTGTTCAATACCGGATAAGGCATGCTTTTGCAGTATTGGATTCTTTGTTGATTTTTCCTGTACTATACCCGCGTTTAAAAGCATGCCTGTCCTTGACAGGGTAAAAACAAGGGTTACTCCGCCTTCCATAAAATAAGAAGGCTTGCTTGCCTGAGCAGATCTATATATCTGCGACCTTACCGCATTATAATAATCAAGATATATCGGCTCTGAGGACAGGTCTATTGTGTCGTCTGCTATAAGCATTGAATTATCAGAAGCAGCGGGTTTTATTGAAACCACTTCACTGACAGGAGATACACTTGGTGTTATTTTTTCATACACTTGATTTTCCGATACAGGCTTAGGGGGCTGACTTACACCACTTTTCTGCTCTTGTGGTTTTTCTGCTTTGGCTTGGACAACGGGTTTCTCTGTCGGCTTCTCCGCTATAAGCTTTGAGTATATGGGTACCTTTCGTTCAGGATGATAAACAAACTCTGTCTCTTCCGGCTTTTGAAACTTTGTCGCGCTTCTTATATGCGGTAGTGGCACAAAAATAAATATGTGCAATATAAGCGAGGCGATTAGTGCATTTATAAATATCTTATCTGATGGCATCTTGGCCCTATTATAATACTGTGTGCTTGCCTATGTCAATATGTAGTTAAACACTCGTCATTGCGAGAGCAGGCAGGCGAGGCGACCGAGGACGAAATGTCCGAGGAAGTGCCGCGAGCTCCGCAAGCGGCCAATCTAAAGCCCATATGTATTCAATAACAGCTTATATATAACTATCGCTTATACCTTTGCCTCCGCAACGATGGTATTTTTGCATAGACCTAAAATCAGGGCAAAAAAAGCCAAATCGTTGCTTCGGCAAAGGTATAAACGATTACTATAATTCGTAATTTCAAGCAGAGTCAAAAAAACTCGCACCAACAAGGTCCTGCGCAAATTGCTACAAGCCTTGAAAAATTGTATCAGCAAGTATTAAAACTTTACTTTAGCGCCTGTCATAATAGTGAATCCTGGCATAGGATAACCTTTATTCTTTTCATAAGTTCTATTAAAAAGATTATCTATATTTATAAAATATCTTGTATGATCATCTATATCATAATAACAATCTGTTCCAAAAATCCAGTAATGTTTGACTTTCGAATTATTGGTAGTATCAGAAAAAACATTGCCTACATACTGTCCTCTGAATCTTGTAATTATACCTGATGGATGATCGTATTGCGCTGAAAAATCAAACTTATGCTTTGGTGTATATACAAGATATTTTTTGGTGTCTTTGTCCTTTGCCTTAGTAAATGTATAATTAACCATACCTTTTATATTATTGAATACAACTGCTTCGCTTTCTAATTCCAAACCATCTATTCTTGCTTTATTTACGTTTGACGGTTTCCAATAGTTAATCCCGTATATGCTTACATCCGAAGGGTCTTCCGCCCAAAGGATAAGATCCTTCATATCAGTTCTAAAACA
>CAZBNF010000020.1:0-15841 GCA_964493115.1 uncultured Planctomycetia bacterium
CCCAAGTTGGACTTTCACCAACAGGAACTTATACGCTTTACTCGGCGCACTCATTTTAAAACCTCTATTAAATAATACTAAAAAAAGCAAACCTTAATCAAAATGTAATAATCTTATCCGCCTCTTTTACCCATTCCGCTAATTCCGGCATCTTCGCTTCGCGGGCACCTTCAAAATAAGGCTCACCCTTATGCATGCCGCATCTTACCTTGCATGTACCGCAAACTTTAACCAACACGGATTTAGCTATTAAATCTTTTAGCATGTTACCTAAATCAAAGAATCCTTTCGGAGGCTTACAGGCATCCCGGGCTATATCCACCGAATCATTCATCAAAAAAAGCCGCACCTCTATTTTTAAATCAAGTAATTTTTCTACCAGTCTTAATCCGTTCCAAGTCACATCTGTTCCATCATATGGATTACGATTAAAAATAATTAATATTTTCACTTTTTTATCTCTCGTTCAAGAAAATTCTCTAACGGGATTTACCCATTATAAAATTTCCCAAATGCGCTTTCAACTACTTATAATAGTTGCTGCGATTGTTGGTTAAGTAATTCCAGTTCCTGCTCTTTTTGAAACAGGATGGTTGAAATCTTTTGGCATTTGACCTGAAAAAAGCTGCCCTTGATACATTCTTTCTCTGCCACGGCCTTCTTTTCGAGCCTTTTTACAATAGAGCTGGCTTAAATGGAAAAAATCTGCTATAGCGCATTCTTATTTACTATAAAGTATGGCAAACGCCTTTTCAGCAGCTAGCGCTATAGGTTCCATCCCTGGATCGGGTGACAACTCTGGCTGGCCAGCGCATCTTAAAGTAGTTAAATCCAGAGCCGTCAAGCCAGTACGTATTGCCATTGCAATAACATCAATATGTTTAACGGGCGAAGGAGCTAAACTGATTATCTGGCCGCCTATAAGTTTTTTTGTCTGCTTGTCAAATATAAGCTTGAGAGTATAGGGCTTTTTTTCTCTCATCATAGAATGTTTGCTCATAGATTTCTGTTTTGTGCTGATTACATCGATACCATTCTCTTTCGCTTCATTCTCTGTAATACCTGCTGCTGCAATTGCTTGGTCAAAAAACTTTGTAGCAAAGCTATTAATCAAACCAGGAAATTTTACCTTTAACCCCAATAAATTCTTTGCCGCTACCCTACCACCAATTACTGCATTAGGCCTTAACTGGCCAAATATCGGTTTCCCCGTAATAAAACTTTTATACTCTATTAAATCTCCTGCGGCAAATATATCTTCATCTGAAGTTTGCAAATATTCATTTACCTTTAAACCAAATCTTCCCATTTCTAAGCCAGCCTTTTTAGCTAAATAAGAATTGGGTTCTACACCGCCTGAGATAATAACCATTTCTGTTTTCAACTGCTCTCCTGAAGAAAATTTAACCTCTGCTACTTCCTTTCCCCCAATAACTGCTTCAACTTTCTGACTTAACTTTAAATCAACACCCTTTGTTTCAATATATTCTTCTATTTCTTCAGCCATATCTTTGTCTAGAGACCGTGCCATAACGTTATCAAGCATTTCAACAACAATAATCTTCAGGCCATGCTGAGCAAGAAGGTAGGCAATTTCTATTCCAATCGCTCCTGCACCAACAACTATTACATTTTTTACGCGCTTTGAATTTATCCAATTTAAAATATTAATTGCATCGCCACTAGTACGAAGAGTAAAGACACCTGCTAAATCAATACCTGGGATAGAAAAAATTATTGGTTTCGCCCCTGTTGCCAACACAAGCTTGTCATAAGGATATTTAATTCCATCTGCTGTCGTAACAATTTTTAACTTTCTATCTACGCCTACTGCTTTCACATTTACTAGTTTTATGCCTTGACTTGTAAAAATTGCGTCATCTTTATATGAAGGATCCACCATCACATTTCCACTGGCAATATAAGGAGTGGCACACCTAGTTAAAAGTCCTTTTTCCTCCTGTTCACGGATTATTGTTACATCCAAGGATGGATTAATAGTTTTAACCATTTTTGCCGCCATTGCACCGGCACCTGAACACCCAACAACCACAACTTTTTTAAAAGAGCACATTTAACAATCTCCCTTTATAGGACTAATTCTGTCTTTTTTAAAAAACTCATCTACTATCTTTCTGTGAGATAAAAATGGAATATTTGGTACATCCTTTCTGCTAAAAAATTTTCCTTCTTTTAATTCACTATTTAACAATATCTTCTTTTTAAAAACATTGACTTCATAAGCAACTACAAGAATAGAGCCATAATATCGAGTATTTTGTATATAGACCCCTATTAATCGCTTGATCCTACCCTTGAAGCCCGTCTCTTCCTCCAGTTCTCTCAAGCAAGCTTTCCATGGGCTTTCATTTGATTCTATAAAACCACCTGGTAAAGCCCATTTGTTTTTACCTGGCTCAATATTTCTCCTTGCTACAAAAATCTCGCCATTTTTATTTCTAACTGCAGAAACCACTACTGGTAAAGGATTCTTATAGTATACCCAACCACAATTTTTGCATACTAAACGTTCCTTTCCATCTATATGCGCTTTGGCTAAATCAGATTTGCAAAAAGGACAGTGCTTAAACAAGTTTTTTACCATATATCATATTCTTTTTTTTGAGGCAATGTAATGTTTTAAAATATAATTTTCTTAAACCTGACTTTTATTCTTTGTCAATAATTCTGTTACTTTCATCAACTAAAACAATTTTTCCTTTTACTTTTCCAATATCTTCATCAGTAACAGATGCATAAGTGATAATACATAACTTATCATTAATTTCGCCACATCTAGCGGCAGGCCCATAGAGAGCTATTGTTTTAGAATTCTCTTCCTCTTCTATAATGTATGTCTCAAACCTCATACCATTATTAAAATTTAATACATGCACTTTTTCACCATCTATCATATCGGCTTCTTGCAAAATTGCTTTATCTATACCTATACTTCCATTATAACCCAGCTCTTTAGCTGTAATTCTTGCATTGTGAATCTTAGATCTTAGCATATGCCTAAAAATTGACATACTAATCTCCTATCTAATCATAAAACCGTTAAAGAACATAAATAAAGCTGCGATTGATGTTGTATAAACAAAAATTTTCTTAATTTGCTGTGATGTTACCCCTTATGCTTAATTAGTTTTTAGAAATTCTTCTAATTTTGCAATTATCCCAATCATTGCTATAGCAGCCTGGCTATCTCTTCTAACAGAAAGAAAAGGTTTACCTGAATCCCCAAATTTTACCATCTCAGGTTCAAGAGGCATCCTTCCTAAAAAGGGCACGCCTAAATCATGTGCTGTCTTTTCTCCAGCTCCTATTCCAAATAGGTTTATCTCTTTTTTACAATGTGGGCATAAAAATAGACTCATATTTTCAATTACACCTGCAACGGAAATTTTTAATTCTTTTGCAAATAAAACACTTTTTCTAGAATCTAGGATAGCTACGTCCTGTGGTGTGGTTACAACAATTGCCCCATCTATATCTGGAATAAGCTGACACACGCTTAACGGCTCATCGCCTGTACCAGGCGGAGAATCAATTATTAAATAGTCTAGTTCTCCCCAGTTAACATCCGATAAAAATTGTTTAATGGTTAGCATCTTTAAAGGGCCACGCCAAATAACCGGCTGGTCTTTACTCTCTAATAAGAAAGCTGAACTAACCACCTTTAGATTATGAAAGGCCTCAATAGGCTCTATACCTGATTTAGACCCCAGGAGTCTTTCTTCTTCGACACCTAACATTTTGGGAACATTAGGTCCATGGATATCAACGTCTAAAATACCAACTCTTTTACCTTTAGCAGCTAACTCATAAGCTATATTCACAGCAACTGTTGTCTTGCCAACCCCGCCTTTTCCGCTAATAACAATAAATTTATATTTTATACGAGACACGTGGTCCTTTAAACGTTTATCTTGTTCAGCTCTTTCCTGCTCAATCATTTTTAACCTCTAATCATTTTTTCACCACATTTAGGGCAACGCATATTATAACATGGGACACCTACTTTGTGAGGGACTGATAAATTACATTTAGAACATAAGCAAATCCCATCAGGGCCTGCGCCTGGACGGTTACCACCCATTCTACCGCCTCCGCCACCTCTACCCGTGCCTGTTCCTGCTCCTTGGCCAAAAGGGCCTGTTCCATCTCCGCCTGGCATTTTATTTACCTCCTTTATTTATGCTGTTTATTTTGCCTACAAGTATTGCATATACCAAAAAAATCTATGCAATGATTTTCAATCTTAAAATCATATTTTTTTGAAAGATTTTTTTCTCTCTTTTTTATAAAATCTCTCTCGTTATCTATGGAATTTGAATAATCGATAATGCTATTGCACGTTTTACATATCAAGTGGTGATGATGATTTTCCTCGGGATTCTTGGCTAACTCATACATAGCTTTGTCGCCACCTGCACCAAATTTCCAAACCAAGCCGATACGAACTAACAATTCAAGATTACGATAAACGGTAGCCAAACCTATGTTGGAAGATATCTTTGATACAGCTTCGTGAATTTGCTTAGCACCTAAATGTTTTCCTGCATGAGCTAAAACATCCAATATCACCTGCCGTGGTTTAGTCAACCTGCAACAGTATTTACTTAATTTATTATAATACCAATGTTTTTCTATATTATGCAAATTCAACGCCCAACCCCTTATTGAGAATTATTCTCATTAATAATTTGTACCTTATCACTTTGTGTTTTATATGTCAAGCACTATTGTTTTACTACAATCTTAGTGAATACGTGTTAAAACATATTCCTTGATAAAAAATGTTAACCAGCAATAATCGCGTATTGTTATATCCATAAAAACAATAAACAGAGATAAAGACCACCATTTTCAGTTTCTCTCCCCATTTTCAGACCACAAAAAGGCAAAATAGTTCCAAATAACCGCGACACTAAACTTGAGAAACTAAACCGCAATTCAGAGATAAAGAGATAAGCAGGTGAGGTTTGTTAGGGGATTTTGGGCTAGCTGTGGGATTGGCCGCTCGCGGAGCTCACGGCACTTCCTCGGATATTGCGTCCTCGGTCGCTTCGTCGTGCCTTCGGCACTTCTCGCAATGACGTGGGGGTGAAGATTTGACGTAAATCTTTGGCACGTGCGGACATAAGGTCCTTCGACCCGCATAAAATCCTCCTTTTTATCGGATTTTATTGCGCTTCCTTGACGCCAAATTTTACTTTATTTTAGGCTCTTCGGAGACTACAAATGCTCCTATTCGTTGCATTTGCTGCGTCTCCTTAGAGCCAAATTCGCCGCAGGCGAATTTGGCTGCCCCGCTTGGATTAGATGCAATCAAATTGAAACTCCTTGCAGTATAACAACTTACATCATCGAATGCAAGCCGGTATACAACAAGTATACAGTTTCTTACTATTGTCCTGGGTGCTTCGCCGCCTGTCATCCTGAGCACAGCGAAGGATCTAGAATCTGATAAACAACTTCTTAACTTATCAGTAAAAGATAAGCAAGCAAAGAACTTAGTCTTTATATCTGTTTTTGGCATGTCTATATCCTCATTGCGTCTAGCTCAAAACGTGACGCAGTGCGCCACGTTTTGGGTAAGTAATCTAAAACAACCTGATATCATATAAATTTGACTCATTAAGACCTTCACCAAAATCGTTGGATTGGGGCATTTTAGAGCACACATTCTGTTTTTTTACGCGCCATATTATGCGCCGTATTTTAGCTTTACGCGCCATATTTTCAAGCTCTATACTTTGTCGCCTTGCCAATGCCTTCTGTCTTAATTTGGCCGAATTTAATAAGTCCTCGTAAATCCCTTAATGCAGTATTGCGAGAAACCTTGTTAATCTCCTGATATAGTTCATTTGAAAACACCTTTTTCTCATTTACCATTAACCGCAACACCTTTATCTGCCGTTCATTCAGGCCTAACTTCTTAAGATCAGTTTGCCTATGATCTGGAACGCTAGGAACTAAATCGAGAATTCTATCTCCTGGCCCATAGAATTTAACCACGAAGAAATCGCCTTCTTCTGCTAATTTAGGGGCTGGCAAACCATGCTTTTTCATTAGATATTTCATCTTGCCGATTCCTGTTCCGAAACGTTCCATGTCTAGCGTTTCATGAAAGATGCCACATATCACTTCATTTCTAGTAAGGTGACGGCCTTCGAGAGTTTTAATGTTAAGTCCAGGTAAAAGCGCTCCCAGATTACTCACCTCAACTCTATCATCAAATATTGCTACCATTATCGGTGCGCCGCGGCGTTTATAGTCTCTATGTGCGATAGCATTAATAATAGCTTCTCGTATCGCTTCGTAGGGATACTCCGGTATATCAACTCTTTTGAATTCCACGATTTTGTTAGCTAATCTTGTATTTCGCTTGAAAAAGGCCTCGACTTTATCCAACATCTTATATATGGGCCCTTTTATTTCTTGCGAATCGATAAACTCACTTCTTGTTGTACCTTTAAATCGGGCGATTCTTATTTCATGATGTGAGATATATTCATAAGGGTCTTTCCCAAAGAAAAGAATAGCCGCGTTCGTTGGGCAGGCTTGCCCATTTTCTTCTTTCACCACTTTTAAAGTTTTAATGAGAAAATTCTTAATAGAAACCCTAGGAACAGAAACCTTGAGTTTAACCGCACGGTTCTGTAGAAAATCCTTAACTACTTTTTCATCTATTGCCTTATAATCAGTGTCCCTGCATATGGCTTTATCAAATGGTCCCTGGCTTAACTCACCCTTATCATCAAGAAAAGAAATAAGGCTGTTTAATGCTTGTGTCTGTAAGCTTTCAACACTATTAAAGCGCTTATAAACAAAAGCCGCTTTAATAATGTTTAAGAATTCCTGAATATCTTTATCACGCTTTGTGTCGTTCCTGTTGCTACCTTTTATAAAAGCTAAAATTTCACCTTTAGTTTTCTTTTCCAGAAATCGCCTGAATTCACGTTCAGTCGCTGACAGATCATCTTTTCCTTTTGTTCCATATTCTCTGCCGATAATACAAATATAGATATCACTGTTATCGATATTCTTTAAGTACATTCTTGCAGGTGACTTGCCTTTAGCGGGAAGATCTTCGAATAAAAATACGTCAAAGAAATCGCGAAGCGTCTGGTTATCATTTATAACCCTTTTAATCGCAAACCGCTCTTTTCGCAATTCTTTCTGATTAGCGCTTACAAAAATTTTGTATTTCTTCATCTTTTTTCTCCGAATTTAGTATAAATTATAGCATAGCCCATTAATCCTGTCCATATCTTAATCCTTTGAATTTCTCCCCTAAAAACTCCGGCCTTAAGTGAGTGTATCTCCTGGTCATACTCGGCGTCGTATGACCTAAAACCTCCTGTATTAGACGCTCACTATACCCTTTTACCGTTGCTATCGAGGTAAAACTATGCCTTAACGAATGTATGTGTACTCTTGGAAGCCCTGCTCTCCTGCAAAAATTAACCAAAGCATCATAAATCTGCCTCTGCTTCATAAATTTGTTCTTTGAATTCGGAAATAACAACTCAGATGTGCTGCAGTCTAACCGCTCCTTGATTACCGGCAGGAGCTCATCAGGAAGAGGCACATAACGATTTCTTTTGGTTTTCGGCCTCCATATCTCCTTCTTTTTCCATTGCTCATCATAAATAATCTTCTCTCTTATCCAAAGTAATCGCTGTTCTAAGAGCACGTCCTTCTTAGTCAATGTCAATGCCTCTCCTAATCTCATGCCCGTATAAGCAAGTGTAGCAAATAACTGATAATACGGTAGTCTTATATTAGTCCGCTTTTTTATGCGTTCTAAAAGGATCCTTATCTGATACTCATCTAAATGCTCAGGCACATAATCAGTTAATTTCTTCTTAGGCAACCTGGAGCCTGATATGGGGTTTTCTCGTATCCATTTACTTTCAAGACAATAATTGAAAAAATTAACCAGTATGTTCCTATCTGTATTCCAGGAGGCATCAGATATGCCATGCTCCTGTACCCTGTAATTGAAGAACTCCACAACTATATCTCTTGTAATCTCAGCAACCGCGGATATAGGGCGATGCCTTAGAAACGACTGGAAGAATCTTATCGCGTTAGCATACTTCTTTCTTGATTTGCGGGTAGTCAATGTTGTAGAGTTTTTGTGCAGCAGATACTTCTCCAAGGCAAGATCTATATCAGCCTGAGAATTGAACCCCTGACTTCTTTTTAAATCTCTCTGCCTTTCATAATCTGAAACAAGCCTATCTGCCTCTGTCTTTTTATCAGACAGATAAACCCATTTCGTTCTACCGCTTTCGGTAGGACGAATATACCAGCCTCTGCATTTAGGACGTTTTATAACTTTAAGCTTTGGTTTCATACAAGAATTTTCTTATTACTCCCATTCCCCCTAAAAGCCCTCTCTATCTCTTCTAAGCTGAATCTTAGCTCATTCCCTATTTTCAGAAAAGGTATCCGGCATTGAGAAGTCATTTTATAGAGCTTGTTTCTTTTAATCTGATATGTTTTACATACCTGCTGAGGTGTTAAGTATATCATTCTGAACCCTCCTGTTCTTAATTGTGTATATATTTATGTTATCAATTGTGAAAAAAGCAGGCAAAAAAAATCCTCCTCCTACAATCCTGCTTCCTTAATCTTTCTTTCTAAAAGATCCGCCATGTTCTTAGAAATCTTGCCTGTCTGTAACCAGCGGTGTAATGTCGTCTGCTGGATATCTAAACGAGTAACTAGCTCATGAAGAGTGTATTTTTCTTTTAGCTGTCTTAGCTTTTGAATTGCTTCTTTTTCTGACATTATACCCTCGTTCTTAATTACACAAATGATTATACATTATGCTACACGATTTGTCAAGAAAAATTTTAGGATTCTAGAATTTTTGTAAGCAGGGGTATCTTTGGATATATTGAATTTCTTAAAGACTAATTATTGCTGAGGAAACACCTGTCCCTCTTGTTGCTTCAGCCATACCAATATTATTTCTCTTATGCGTTTAGGTTCACTTTTTTTCATCCTCAGCAGGCACCTGGCACTTTCCTTTTAATGTAGCGCCTTCATTAACAATTAATATAGGAGCTTTAATATTGCCTGTAACTTTTGCAGTTGCGGAAAGTTCAAGGCGTATGCTACTTACAATATTTCCTTTTACTTTACCTGCTATAGTTATATCCTCTCCTTTAATTGCTTTAGATTCCACTTCTGCTTTTTCGCCTATTATCAAGATACCCATTGTTTCTAAATTCCCCTTAAATTTACCGCTTATTCTCAAGTTGACCGGACTGCTAAATTTAACGTTTCCTTCAACACCGGCTTTGATATCTACAAATTTATCTTCTTTTGATCTTGATTCAAACTTTTTCTTAAACATAGAATTCTCTTTTGTGTAATAGCTTAGCTTTCTATAGCTTTAGCTAAATTTTCATATTCTTATGTGTGCCTACGTAAGATAGTACGACAACTTAAGCAGCACGGATTTCCAGCATTATAATTCGAACATGTCGATAGAGTTTTTACCTCAAGCATAATATCCTGAGTGTAGTATTGTCTCTCTTTAATACTTCTTGCCTCTTCTATTTTAATCTCAGCGTTTTTAATGGTTTCTTCGGCATTTTGAAAGACGTTACATTCGATACCAAGACCAAGTTTTGTAAGTTCCATTTTATAAGTTCCTATAATCTTATAGATTTCTCTGCTGCAACCTGAGCATCTACCCTTAATGATACGATGTGTCTTTTAGTTAGATACACCTCTTCTTCGCTTATTATCTCTTTCTTGGCCCTACAGCTGGCACAGTAGATGTTCATTCATATACTTACTTACCCAAAATCTTAAACATGCCAGTGCCGCAATCAGAACACGTGCCTTTCATAGCCCGATGGCCGTTCTTCATAGTAATCTCTTTTGCATCTTTCATCTCTTTTTTAGCTTTACATTTAAGACAATATCCTTCCATTTTTAGCTACCTCCTATTTTTGAATCTATATAGCGGTTGAGTTCTGACTTATCTGTGTCTTCCAATAAATCAAAACAGACGCCATAATAATTTTTTTCTCCCGTTGCCTTCTTCCATACAATATGCGCTCGGATTCTCATCATAGGAGCCTGCTCCCCATAGAAAAATAACCTTAAACTAATCGGCTCATCTTTCTTTAATTCTCTTTTTGTTCCAAAACATAGTCCTCCAAAGCTAATATTCTCAGCAAGACTCTTTATCTTTTGCGGCAGGTCTTGGGATCCAACTCTTAATATTATTGTCTTATTAAAATCTTTCGATAAAGGCAAACGAGGAAAGGCTCTTTTTTCTTGTGGCTTTTCAGGCACAGAAGGTGCCTCTTTTTTCTCAGGGATCAGTCCTTTCTTCATTTTAAGAAGGGTCTTATTCAGAGATTCAAAAGAAGTTCTAAGCTGTTCGTATCCTTCCTCCTTTTTTAATGAGGCTTTCTCTATCGCCTTACGAACAGTCTCTTCCTGCTCCAGGCGCTTGTCTTTCTCCTGCAACTCTGACATAAGTTCTTGGAGTCTGTGATTTCTATTTGGTCTGCGTCTGCGCCAGAAGAAAAAACCTGAACCTAAAATCAAGCTTAAACCACAAAACACAAATATTATACCTGTAATACCTTTTTTGCCCCTGGCAGGCTCTTCAGATAAAGGGGTCTCTGTTTCTTCTGAACCAGTCTCCTTTCCTGCGCTGTTAATCTCCTCCAAAATCCCCTCCCATACTTCTGCTTCAGGACTTTCTAATAGCAAGGGGGTTTCTTCTACTTTCGTAAGCGCACTGTCCATTGCTTCTAATCTTTCGATTATTACGCGGCTGGTTTCGCTTACTGCAAAAACTTCTTTCTCATCTGCACGAAATACTGGCGTCTCTAAGGGTGTTTGGATGTCTAATATAATAGCATTACCCTCCTGCCAGATTTTGTAAGGTATTTTCTTAGCCAATTCAAAGGTTAATGATTTAAGCGATTTATCTTGCCCCCTTCTAAAATAAGTGCTTGTAATCTTTTTTATCGCACCTTGATTAACAATAACTTCGTTATCTATTTTACTTAAGATGTTTCTTGATTGAAATTCAACAACTAAGCGACAAGGGTTGCCTAACCAGGTCGAACTGAATTCAGCTGGTCCAGAGGTCGAAATTACCACTCTTGTCCCACCTTTAACTTCGCCAGTTACTGTACCCTGGGGTTTTTCCATCAACTCCTGCGCTTTAATCTGATCAATAAAGGAAAATCCGAATAATAGAATTATTAAAAAAATACCCGCAGCAATTTTTGATTTAAAATTTGATTTAATCATTTATCTTCACGTTTTCCAAAAAATAGCTTTATCTTCAACACTATGTTGACCTCACCGTATCATTTTCATTAAATTCCACATCATGCCATGCAGGTAAAATAGCGGCAGCACAGATACTTTCCTCCACTCTTTCTACCTGGGCGCTACCTATAAATTCGTCATTACGATAAACCGATAAAATTTCACCTAATTTTATATTATCCCCTCTGCCTAAATCTGCCACTATAAAGTCATACTCTCTGTTCACTGTCACAACCCTTCCAGATAGCGGGGGTGTGATTTTAACAACAATCTTCTCTAGTTCAACGGTCTTTGTCGCCTTAGCAAGCTCCATCGCCTTTGTCTCTAAGGTCCTTTTTTCTTTCAAGGCTATAATCAACTGGGCTTCTGCTTCGCGCCTTGCCGTCGCCTCTTTCTCTAACTTTTCCAAAGTAAGCCTTATCTGGCGTTTCTTTTTGTTTAGTTCTTTTCCTAAGGTAATAACTCTTTCTTTTTCAAAACCAAGTTCTTTTTGCAATGTATTTTTGGTTATTGTCGTCTCCTCAAGTTTGTGCTCAACCACTCTTTTCTCCGCAATAGTATTGGTTAATCGCCTTTGTGTATCTATTCTAGCTCTCTTTTCCTTCTCTTTAAGCGCAAAAAAACTAATAGATAAAATTAACAAGACAATGAGGCTTGGCCAAAAAACTTTTGGCCTAACTAATAAGTTTTGGCTTAATTTAACCATCTTCTTTATAGCCTCTTTCTATGCTTCATCGGTTACTTGGACATGGCTTCTTTTTTCTTTATATATTCAACCGCATCAGCTACTGTCTGTATCTTTTCAGCATCTTCATCAGGAATTGCAATACCAAACCTTTCCTCCAAAGCCATAATCAGCTCCACTATATCAAGTGAATCTGCCCCTAAATCATCTAGGAAAAGTGATTCTGCTGTTATCTCATCATATTCTATTCCCAATTGTTCGCTAACAACCTCTCTTACTTTTTCAAATAAATCCATTTACGCCTCCACTTGAGAAATTAAATACCTACTTAACTCCTCAAAACGCCTTCTATGTTTATTATAAAATGGAAGTAACTGCTGGTATTCCTTTACTTTTTGTGTGTCTTTTATCTCCTTGATTTGAATGTCGCCAGAGAGTTTAGTTTTGATATTATGATACGCGCCTATGAAAAGGGTTCCTTTTCCACCATGATGCAGGGTTTCGTCTATCCTCTTGGCAATATATTTATCTCTTTTTTCTAACAGCCTGTCTTTGACTAATTTATATTTAATGAACGCGATTAATTTATGCGAAATTGACTTGGCCTGAGTTAGCGCGACTAATCTGTCTAGCTCTTCCTTAACAAGTTTGAAATCCTCTGTCTTGACTAAAATGGCTCCTTTCTTTAGGAGCCTGGCGACTAATTCATAATTCCTGCTTCCTGATTTTGCGCCTTCTTCAACTATTCTCTGTCCTACCTCGCTATCTGCGACCATTCCATCCTGATACACCTTCATCCCTGATACATCTATGGAATTGAAATAATCTGATATGACATCCCAAAAATTTTCAACCGCCGCCTTGTGTTTCTCCCAAACATCTTCTCCAATATCAGCAATACCTCTTTTAGTCACATCTTTCGCTAAAGACCCGAGGTCAGCGCTTGTATGAATAACTGGGACATAAATCAGTGTTTTCATAATAAAATGCGGATTAAGCTATTTCGCCTTAATTTTTTCTTCAAGGCGATCTAATCTTTTCTTGAGCGCTACATTTTCTTTTTCTATCTCAGTTTCTTTTGCCTTTGAAGAAAGATAAGAATCCTGCTGCCACCAGTTTATCCCCATCTCCATCGCCTTGTCAACAGAAGCAACCAGAAGCCGTATCTTGATATTGAGAAGGTCAACATCCGCAAGTTGGATCTTAATGTCTCCTGCAATTACAATTCCTTTATCCAATACTCGCTCTAAGATATCAGCGAGATTAGTAGCTTCGGTAGCATGCATCATCTTTGGGGTAGCCATAACTTATTCTCCTTTTCGTTTTACGCTAGTTTTTTCGCTTTTACAATTATATCCGCTGTCTTCTTGCGTAAGACAGCTATGAAGCGGCAATTTTTACAATCAAGACTTGTTTCTTTATTGTCCTGGCAGGCAAGCAGAACATCCGCTTCTTTCCGTAATGCTTCGGCAAATACTGCCTTTTCCGCCACTCCTTTAATCGCGTTGATCTTACTCGTGATATCTTTTATTATTGCCTCCTGCTTCTGGAATACTTGACAGCTTATTTTGGCGTCTTCTTTATGCATACCTTCTCCTCTGAGATCCTTCGTTTGCGCTCGAGATAAATTAGGCCTTATTTACATTAAATCTCCTAAAGGTCCTAAATCAAGGTTCAATTCCTCATCTTTAAGTCCGAAAACCTCTTTTAGCTCCTTCATCTTGTTCTCTAACTTCATCAACGTCTCACCGACCCGCTCAATCTCCTCATCGGTCAGAGAACCTGCCTCTACCCTTCTCATTGCCTGTTTTTCCATTAACTTCCGGATCAACTCTATAAGAGTAAGGACCAGCTTTGCCAATCCCTTCTCCGCGTTTTCAGGATTTGCCTCGATCTTTTTAGGCAGCGCGTCTTTGACCTTTTCCATCTCGCTGGCGAAAATCTCGAAAGAATCCGTCTCAATCGTTTTACTCATAGTTACTGCTCATCTTTTTATTCCGAATCTTTGTGCTGCAAGATGGTTTCAATCAAATCAGGGTCGCCAAATTTTCCGTCCGCGGAACGGTTTAACGTGATAAAATTATACGCCGGCCACGGGCCGCTGAGCATAAATTTAAGATCTCCCCTGGAGCCGCGTAATTCCTCAAACGCCTTTTTAAAACCATCTCTCTTTTCTTTATCAACCAGATAGGAGGCGCTTAAAAGCAGATTGTCGGTTTTCAGTTTTTCGAGCCTCTTCTCGGATATGAATTTACTAAAGAAACCGTCTACGATAGCGGTGCATCCATCCGCCTCTTCTTCAAATTCTTTGTTTATCTTGTAATTTTCAAATTTCTCTTTCATAAACTTCGTCCCTGGCTGCTCTGAGTTAGCCGAGGCGCTTTCACTCTTATGGGCATTGATTATTCTTTCTTTTATGATATCTCCCGTCCAAATGACCTTTATGCCAAACTCGCACTTATCGCGTACTCTACCTAGGTTCTCGATGAAATCGCCATAATGATCTTTTACCTTTAAGAGCACGTCTTCTTTTTTGTTAAAAATCGTATATAATCTCATAGGAAGAACTGTAAATTTTTCCATCAGAGCTTCCACGACTTCCTCATGTTTTAAAATAGACTCTTCTGTTTTGATTTGGGCTTGAGCTTCTAGGTCGCTAACAACTATTCCAACATCGCGATAAGGGATAATGTAAACAGAGGCCTCGAACAATCCTTTAATAGCTTCTTCAGCCTCGCCGGTAGAATCAATTATGGCATAAATATATAAGCTCATCCTTCGACCCCTTATGTCGGTTCCTCGGTCGCGCCCGAAAACGGCGCCCCTCTTAAGCGCTCCATCGTCTCTACTGAGCTGAGCAGGACCTTCAATCCTAAATATACAAGATCCACATCAGCTACGGAAATAACTATATCTCCGGATATGACCACGCCCTTTTCCAATGCCCTATCCAGGATCTCCAAAAGCGTGACCCTTTCCTGCTTTCGAAGATCTAAGTAGCTATTTTTATTCTGTGTGGTTTTTATCGGATTATCTTTTGTTTGTCTTCTCTTTTGATGAACCGCAGAAATTGTAGGACGGCCAGGGACCCGTGCAATCAAATATCGGCCCCTTATCCGCATATTTAGTCTTAAGGTACCCTAAAACATTTTCAAACTCTTTTATCCGTTTGTTGTTTATCAAAAAAGCGGCGTTTAAAACCATATCCTCTTTTTTTTCTGTTACTTCTTTAGGTAATATCTTATTGATCCTGGTATCTACAGCTGTTATTTTTAACCTTTCAAAACAGTCCTTTGTATATTCAGAAATTTTTTCATTTACGATTTCTTTTATAAATTCTTGCATCTTCTTTTTTAAAAAATATGCTTTACCCTTGTTAGCGGAAACTATTTCCTTGTCTTTTTCCTTAATTCGTTCGTCTTCCTTGCAAATGACATCCTTAAAATACTCACTATCACAGTATATCTTAAGTCCCCACTCCTCTTTACCCTCCAATCTCGCCAGCACAGCCTTAAACTCGAGATTGTTTGTCTTAAGCAATTTTTCTACATTTGTTTCGTTCTCAAAAACCGTTCCAAATTTAAAAGGAAGCACGGCCTGGCCTCTCATGATCTCTTCTATTACCTTCTCGTGAAGCCTAATATGTTTCTCCACCCAACCCATGTCGGCCAAATGCTTTTCTAGATTATCTTCACTAAAGTCATCGGGCGAGACACTGCTGGCAAGGGCATAAGTTCCCCGGAAATAGACAGGGTGGATCTTAATCCCTAAATCTTCAAAATTACAGGATGAGGGTTTGTCCTTTGTAACACAATACAGATAGAGAAG
>CAZBNF010000021.1:0-3971 GCA_964493115.1 uncultured Planctomycetia bacterium
CCTTTAAATCATCTATAACCTTAAGCGCATCACTATCATATGTAATACCAAAATCCGCCCTTATCTTTCTTCTCTCTATGTCGCCTGAATATATGCAAAGTATAACATCTGCTTTATCTTTAAGCTTATGCAAAAGCCTCATCTTTACATTTGGGTCAAAACCAGGAAGCACCCTTGAGGCATGATAATCAAAAAGAAGTTTCCCGCCAAATTCAAGATAAAGTTTTCCTTCAAATCTTGAAACGCGCTCTAATATAGCCGCTGTCTGTTCATTAAGATACTTTTCATTATCAAAACCTATTTTACCTGAAGCCATATTATTTACCTTTCTCTAAAATATTTTTCCTAAAATTCTTTGGAATCGACGTTGGGTACTTTAAATTAAAACACGCTGTGCAGAACTCACTCTTAGAAAGCGGCATAGCCTCTAGCATACCTTCAAGGCTTATATATTTTAAACTGTCAAGTCCTATAAAATCCCTTATCTGGTTTATTGTGCGGTTAGAGGCTATGAGCTCTTTTTTAGTCGGAAAATCAATCCCATAATAACACGGTGATATTATAGGAGGACAGCTTATTCTCATATGCACTTCTTTTGCCCCTACCTCGCGCAGGGTCTTAACACGGCTTCGACTTGTTGTGCCGCGGACAATAGAATCCTCAACTATTATAACACGTTTTCCTTTTAATACATCCTTTATCGGATTAAGCTTTATCCTGACCCGAAAATCTCTTGCATGTTGTGATGGCTGTATAAAAGTCCTTCCGACATAGTGGTTTCTTATCATTGCTGACTCAAAGGGCAGGCCAGATTCTTCCGCAAAACCCAATGCAGCGTAATTACCTGAATCAGGAAAAGGCATAACCATATCAGCCTTCGCAGGGGCCTCTTTTGCCAGTTGCCTGCCAAGGCATTTTCTTGCAAGATAAACATTCTTTGTGAATATATCGCTGTCAGGCCTTGCAAAATATATAAACTCAAAAATACAGTGGGCATGCCTTCTGCTACTGTTAAGCATACTGCTGGTCAAACCATGCTTATCAATAAAGACGAGTTCTCCCGGCTTAACATCGCGTATATACTTTGCACGTATGAGATCCAGGGCGCATGTTTCACTTGATAGTATATAAGAACCATCGAGCTTACCTATGCACAAAGGCCTCATGCCTAATGTATCCCGCGCGCCAACGAGCACCCCGTCAATCATCATCACAACAGAAAATGAGCCTTCCAGCTGCGATAACACCTCCGGCACGCTGTCTGCTGTTTTCTTATTGCGTAACTTGGCAAGCATATGGATTATCACTTCTGAATCCATTGTAGTCTGAAAAATAGAGCCTGCCTGTTCCATCTGGCAGCGCAGGTAAGGGGCATTTGTAATATTTCCATTATGGGCTATGGCTATATGGCCCCCTCTATGCTTTACCAAAAAGGGCTGTATGTTGCTGGCGCTGCTTGAACCGGTTGTGGAATATCGCACATGACCAAGCGCAATATTTCCTTTTAACTTTTTAAGGGCATCACTGTCAAAGACATCGTTTACAAGGCCCATGCCCTGATGTTGCATTATCCTGTTTTTATCGTAGGAGATTATACCAGCGCTCTCCTCGCCTCTATGCTGTAAGGCATATAGCCCTAAGTAGGTTAGCGAAGCAGCATCCTTACTGCCGCATACACCGAATATTCCACACATAATTTATTTTAGCCTTGAAGTAATAGCGTTCCGCCACGCCTCATTAAGCTTAGAAACCGGTGCATTTATAGCAACAGCGCCATCTATCTTTATATTTAAACTGTTGCCTTCAACAGCACCTATTACCTGGCATGATATATTGTTCTTACTCGCTATATCCTGCAGTTTTGTCAAATTATCTTTATCTAAGGTAAGTACTATTCTGGAAGGGGCTTCTCCGAATAAGAGTTCATCTTTTCTTATGCCGTCTTTCTTTAACTCTATAGAGGCACCTAGCATTTTCTTAGAATCAGACATCGCTGACTCGGCTAATGCCACAACAAGACCGCCTTCAGAAAGATCGTGGGCAGAGTTTACTATGCCTAAGCCAATAGCAGAAAGCGTGGTATCATGAAGGCGCTTCTCTTCGGCCATATCTATTTGCGGATTACCTTTTTTCAGGCCATGAACAAGATATAAATATTCACTACCTGAAAGATCTCCTCTATTCTTCCCTAGAAGAACTATCACATCACCCTGGTTTTTAAATCCCTGAGTTACATGTTTATCAGCATCTTCTATAAGGCCTACCATGCCCACCATAGGGCTCGGGTCTATAGCGCCTTTTGGATTTTCATTATAGAAGCTTACATTACCGCTTACTATGGGCGTATTCAGCACAGTACAGGCATACGATAAACCTTCTATGCATTTCTCAAACTGCCAATAGTTCTCGGGCTTCATTGGGTTCCCAAAATTAAGGCCGTCGGTTATCGCAAGCGGCCTGCCGCCTGAGCAAACTATATTTCTTGCAGCTTCGGCCACATTCATCATAGCACCATTATAAGGGTTCAGGTAGCAGAATCTTCCGTTGCAGTCTACGCTTAAAGCCAGCGCCTTTTTTGTACCTTTAACCTTTATTACAGCGGCATCTGAACCGGCACCAACTGCAACCTCATCTTTATTAATATAGGTAAAGTTAGAATAAGCCGATTCCTTGCTTGCTATAGTCGGTGAGTCTAGAAGTTGAAATAAAACTCTATTTAGATCTTCAGGCTCACTAACTGCAGATACATCCAGCGCCTGTGCCTCTTTTAAATATTCAGGCTCTTTTGACTCTCTATCATACAGAGGGGCCATCTCTGTAAGCGCCGCGGCAAGTACTTCACAGACAACGACTCCATTTTCTTTTACCCTCATTACCTTATCGTCAGTTACCTTTCCTATCTTAACAGCCTTTATGTTCCATTTCTTAAGTACAGAAAGTGCCTGGTCTTCCTGGCCCTGTTTTAATATAGCAAGCATCCTTTCCTGTGACTCTGATAAGAGTATCTCATAAGGTGTCATATTTTTTTCTCTTTGCGGAATGAGGGCGACGTCTATCTCTATTCCGGTTCCGCTTCTTGAGGCTGTCTCAGATGATGAACACGTAAGCCCCGCGGCACCCATATCCTGCATACCTACAACAAGGCCTTTTTCTATAAGTTCAAGGCATGCCTCTCTTAAGCGTTTTCCTAACTCAGGGTCTCCTATGGCGACTGTGCTTGTATCGGAAGCTGAGTCATCTGTTATCTCCTGCGAGGCAAAGCTTGCGCCTCCAACGCCATCTCTTCCGGTATCCCCTCCTATATAATAGACAGGGTTGCCGACTCCGTACGCAATACCTCTTATAATATTTTCATGCTTTACAATTCCAACACAGAAAGCATTTACCAGGGGGTTTCCTTCATAGCTTTTATCAAAATATGTATCGCCTCCGACAGCGCTAACCTCTGCTGTATTAGCATAATGCGCGAGGCCCCTGATAACCTCTTTAAAAAGAAATTTAACCTTTTCAGTGTCAAGGCTGCCAAATCTAATAGCGCCTAATACAGCTACAGGCCTGGCACCTGTTGTAAAAATATCCCTTAAGCATCCCCCTATGCCGGTGGCCGAGGCCTCAAACGGCTCAACTGCCGACGGGTGATTATGCGATTCTATTTTAAATGAAACGCCAAGGCCGTCTCCAATATCAACAATACCTGAATTTTCCTCGCAAGCGCCTATCAATACCTGTTTTGACTTTGTAGGAAACTTTTTAAACTGCTTTCTGGAATTTTTATAGCTGCAATGCTCGGACCACATCGCGGAAAATACGCCCAATTCCGTAAAATTAGGGTCTCTCCCCATTATTTTCTTTATTTTATTGAACTCTTCTTCGCTTAAACCCATTTCTCTGGCTAATGCCAGGTCCACCTTAACCTCTGTTTTCATCGCTTACTCCTTTTTGTTTTATGATTGTTTTCCTTGCAGTCATCC
>CAZBNF010000021.1:4071-15564 GCA_964493115.1 uncultured Planctomycetia bacterium
CTGTTTTCATCGCTTACTCCTTTTTGTTTTATGATTGTTTTCCTTGCAGTCATCCAGCTTCTACACAAGTAACCTGAATCAGTTACTCCCACTCGATAGTGCTTGGCGGTTTTGACGAAATATCATATACCACACGATTAATGCCTTTTACTTCATTTATAATGCGGCTTGATATCTTTTGGAGAACCTGATCAGGCAACCTTGCCCAATTTGCTGTCATAGCGTCATTGCTTGTAACAGCACGCACACAAATAACATTTTCATAGGTCCTCTTATCGCCCATAACGCCTACTGTCTTTAAGGGAAGAAGCACACAAAACACCTGCCATAATTTTCTATATAAACCCGCTTTCTTTATCTCATCTATTAATATAGAGTCCGCGTTTCTTAAAACATCTAATCTTTTTTTTGTAACATCACCTATAATCCTTACGGCCAGGCCCGGACCTGGAAACGGGTGCCTGTGTATTATCTCATCAGGCATATCAAGCTCCTTGCCAAGAAGCCGTACTTCATCCTTAAAGAGTTCTCTTAAAGGCTCTATGAGTTTGAATTTTAAATCTTTTGGCAGCCCGCCTACATTGTGGTGTGTCTTTATAGTAACAGAAGGCCCGCCAAATGCCGAATGAGACTCTATCACATCCGGATAGAGAGTACCTTGCGCAAGAAACTTGATCTTGCCAAGAGCCTTTGCCTCTTTTTTAAATACATCTATAAAGACCCTGCCTATAATCTTTCTTTTCCTCTCTGGGTCTTTTATGCCTTTCAATTCTTTAAGAAAAACCTCTGACGCGTCTACAAACTTCAGATTTACCTTATAGTGGCCTCTAAACCTCTTCTTTACAAGCTCTGCCTCGTTTTTACGCAATAATCCATTATCTATGAACATTGTTATCAGATTCTTTCCTATAGCCTTCTTAAGCAGAACAGCCAAAACTGAAGAGTCTACTCCTCCGCTTAAACCGCACAGCACCTTTTCATCGCCTATCTCTTTTTTAAGTTTTCTATGGGAATCTTTTATAAAAGAGCGTATTGACCAGTTTTTTTTACAATTTGCAATATCAAATATAAAATTCTTTAATATCGCCCTTCCTTTTGGGGTATGCGCAACTTCCGGATGGAACTGTAATCCATAAAACCTGTTTTTGCTGTCTTCCATTGCGGCTATCAAAGAATTCCGGGTTGAGCCTATTATTTTAAAACCAACCGGCAGCTTTATTATCTTATCACCATGGCTCATCCACACAATCTCATTGGAGGCAATATCCTTGAAGATGCTCTTTTTAGATTTTACAGCAATATGAGCCCTGCCATATTCCCTTAACTTAGCTTTGGCAACCCTTCCCCCTAAAAGCCTTGCCATAAGCTGTGCCCCATAACAGATGCCAAGAACTGGTATCCCTATATCAAACAGGCCCTTATCGCATATTGGGGCCTTTTTAGTAATAACGCTTGCAGGCCCGCCTGATAATATAACAGCTGTTGGCTTTAAAGACAGGAGTTTTTTTGCAGCTATATTATAAGGCATTATTTCAGAGTATACGCCAAGTTCCCTTATGCGACGAGCTATAAGGTGCGTATATTGGCTGCCAAAATCTAAAATAGCAATCCAATCTCCTATCATAGCAGGCCTTGGGTCCTTTTGATTTATAACTTTATTTGGATTTGCGGATTATGAATAGCTTTTAGCTGTTTTAATATCTTTATTAAGATCCTTGTAATAATCCTGCAAAGATTTCGGAAAGATCTTGCTCTTTCTGGCAGCATCGATACCCTCGACAGTCGCCTCCGCGGCAGCCAAAGATGTTATATATGGTATCTTATACTGTATTGCCTTCATGCGTATATAACTATCATCATGCTTGCCGGTGCGGCCTACTGGCGTATTAACAATAAGATGTATCTCCTTGTTCTTAATAGCATCGGAAATATTTGGCCTTCCCTCATGCAATTTTTTCAACACGCTTGAATCTATGCCGTGCCTTGCCAGGAAATCTGACGTTCCTTTTGTTGCGTAAATGCTGAATCCGAGTTTTTTAAATTTTTTGGCTGTTGGCAGAAGCTCTTCTTTGTCCTTATCTATAACTGTCAATAATACACTGCCTTCGGTTGGAAGTTTTGCCCCTGCGGCTTCTTCTGCTTTATAAAATGCAAGGCCAAAAGTATCAGCAATGCCCATAACCTCTCCTGTTGCCCTCATCTCGGGGCCGAGAACAGGGTCAACCTCCGGAAACATGTTAAACGGGAATACCGCCTCTTTTACCCCTACATAAGGGATATCCATGTCTCTAAGTTCAGGAAAATCTTTTATTTTCTTTCCCAGCATCACCTGCGTGGCAATGTTTGCCAAAGATATATTCTTTATCTTTGAAACCAGCGGTACTGTACGCGAGGCGCGTGGATTTGCCTCCAGTATATAGACCTTGTCATCACATATAGCATACTGTATGTTCATAAGTCCTATAACACCGAGCTCTTTACCTATCTTTACAGTATACTCCTTTATGGTTTCAAGATGTTCTGCTTTAATAGTATATGTAGGTATTGCGCATGCAGAATCACCTGAATGTACACCTGCAAGTTCTATATGCTCCATAATTGCAGCTACAAAAGTATCTTCTCCATCACATAGCGCATCCACTTCTGTCTCAACCGCATCTTCTAAGAATCTATCTATAAGCATAGGGTGCTCAGGGCTTACATCGATGGCTTTCATACCATATTTGCGCAGCATCTCTTCATCATAGACTATCTCCATACCGCGTCCGCCAAGTACAAAAGAAGGGCGCACCATAAGGGGGTAACCTATCCTATCGGCAATTATCAGAGCTTCGTCCAAAGACATAGCTGTGCCACTTTCAGGCTGCGGTATATCAAGGGCTATCATCTTTTGCCTGAAGCTCTCTCTATCCTCTGCAAGCTTGATACTCTCCGGCGTAGTACCGATTATCTTTACACCATTATCTTTAAGCTCTTGTGCAATATTTAAAGGGGTCTGGCCTCCAAATTGTACAATTACACCTTCCGGCTTCTCTTTTTCATATATACTTAGCACATCCTCAACAGTCAGCGGTTCAAAATAGAGCTTATCCGATGTATCATAATCCGTAGATACTGTCTCCGGGTTACAGTTTACCATTATAGATTCATAACCTGCGTCTCTGAGCGCAAAAGCTGCATGAACACATGTATAGTCAAACTCTATGCCCTGGCCGATCCTGTTGGGGCCGCCGCCTAAGATCATTATCTTCTTATTCGGTGATACGCTTACTGAATCTTTTCCTATATATGTTGAATAATAATAAGCTGCGTTTTCCACCCCGCTTACCGGCACTGCTTCATAACGCTCATGCTTTCCAATGGAGATCCTTCTTTCTCTTACCTGCTTCTCTTTCACATTAAAAAGCCTTGCAAGATATCTGTCCGCAAACCCCCATTCCTTTGCTTTTTTTAGTTTTTCATTACTAAGTTTATTCCAGCTGCTGCTTAACATCTCTTCTTCAAACTCTACAAGCTCTTTCATCTCATTAATAAACCAGCTTCCTATATGAGTGAGATTATGCAGGCCCTCTATGGTTGCGCCTTTACGCAATGCCTCATACATAATGAATATACGTTCACTTGAAGGATTAGCGACTTTCTCTTTCAGCTGCTCCAATGAGAGGTCTTTAAAATCCTTTACTTGGCCAAGGCCATATCTATTGATCTCAAGAGAACGTATCGCTTTCTGAAAAGCCTCTTTGAATGTCTTTCCTATGCTCATTACCTCTCCAACAGCTTTCATCTGCGTGCCTAGTATATCCTTGGCTCCAGGGAACTTTTCAAATGCCCATCTTGCAAATTTAATAACAACATAATCACCGCTGGGCGCAT
The DNA here is from genome assembly GCA_964493115.1 of uncultured Planctomycetia bacterium. GTDB lineage: Bacteria > Omnitrophota > Gorgyraeia > JABMRG01 > JABMRG01 > CAZBNF01. The sequence goes on from CAZBNF010000021.1 coordinate 7,945, forward strand.
ATTTCTCAAGCGTTCCTTCTTTCCAGTATGGCATCTCATCCATTGTTATCCCGACAGCAAGCTTTGTAGAAATCCTTGCTATAGGAAAACCTGTTGCCTTGGAAGCCAAGGCGGAAGAACGTGATGTCCTTGGATTTATCTCTATTACTATAAGCCTGTCATCTACAGGATTGTGTGCAAACTGTACGTTTGTGCCTCCTGTAACACCTATAGCATCTACTATCTTATATGAAGACTCCTGCATACGTTTTTGGAGTTTCTCTGGCACAGTAAGCATAGGGGCTGCGCAGAAACTGTCTCCTGTGTGAACCCCCATTGCATCTATGTTTTCAATAAAACAGACTGTTATCTTTTGGCCCTTCTCATCCCTTACTACCTCAAGCTCAAGTTCTTCCCAGCCAAGCACAGATTCTTCAACCAGCACCTGGTTTACAATGCTTGCGGCAAGGCCTCTGGCTACAATTATCCTGAGCTCCTCAATATTATATGCTATGCCGCCGCCTGTTCCTCCCATAGTATATGCCGGCCTTAATACTACCGGATACTTGAGCACTTCTGCTATCTTTTCCGCTTCCTCAATAGATTGGCATGGCTCTGATTTTGCCATATCAACACCAATCTTATTCATAGTATCCTTAAAAACTATACGGTCCTCTCCGCGCTCTATAGCGTCGATCTTTACACCGATTACCTCAACCTTATGTTTTTCTAGAATACCTGCTTTATAAAGGCCGCATGCAAGGTTTAGTGCTGTCTGACCGCCTAAGTTAGGTAGTAATGCATCGGGCTTTTCTATCTCTATAATCTTTTCTAAAGTATCGATAGTCAATGGCTCAATATATGTCTTATCAGCTGTGCCAGGGTCTGTCATAATAGTAGCAGGGTTTGAGTTGACTAAAACTACCTCATAGCCTTCTTCTTTCAATGCCTTGCATGCCTGCGTGCCTGAATAGTCAAATTCACAGGCCTGACCTATAATAATCGGACCTGATCCTATTATTAAAATTTTATGTATATCTGTTCGCTTCGGCATGAAATAAACCCCCTTTTAAGCATTTATTGAAACATCATTATACCATATGTACAATACATCAGACAAATTCTTTTAAGCCCGTTTCTTGAGCACGCCTGCCTACCGGCAGGCAGGCGTGCTCAAGAAACGGGCTTAAACTAAACTATACCCTGATCGAGCATGGAATTGGCAACTTTAACAAATCCGGCAATATTCGCGCCAAGAACATAATTGCCCGGCTCGCCATATTCATCCGCAGCTTCCTTAGCAATCTTATGAATAGACTGCATTATACCTTTAAGGCGAGCATCAACTTCTTCTCGTGTCCAGCTAAGTCTCTGAGAATTCTGGCTCATCTCTAATCCAGATGTAGCAACACCTCCTGCATTTGCGGCCTTGCCAGGGCCATAAAGAATGCCTGCTTTAAGAAACTTCTCAATCCCTTCTGGAGTAGTGGGCATATTAGCGCCTTCTGCTACAACAAAACATCCGTTATTAAGAAGTGTTTGAGCGTCTTCCTTGCTTACCTCGTTTTGTGTTGCAGATGGAAACGCCGCTTGACACTTTATACCCCATGGCCTTTTGCCTTCATGGTAATCAACACCATATTTTGCGGCATATTCTTTTATACGGCCTCTTTTTATATTTTTAAGCTCCATTACGAACTCGAGCTTTTCATCGGTAATACCTTTGGCATCGTGTACAAAACCTGCAGAGTCTGAAAGCGTTACTACCTTTGCGCCAAGCTGGTTAAGCTTTTCCACTGTATACTGCGCGACATTTCCAGAACCAGAGACAACACATGTCTTCCCTTTAAAAGAGTCTTTGCGAGTCTTAAGCATCTCATCTGCAAAATATACCGCGCCATAACCTGTTGCTTCAGGCCTAATCAGAGATCCACCCCAGTTTAAGGCCTTTCCTGTTAATACGCCTGTAAACTCATTGCGCAGCCTTTTATATTGGCCATATAGGAAACCTATCTCACGTCCACCAACACCTATATCGCCTGCCGGCACATCTGTATCAGGGCCTATGTATTTTGAGAGCTCTATCATAAATGACTGGCAAAAATGCATCACCTCATTATCAGACTTACCCTTTGGATCAAAATCAGAACCTCCTTTGGCGCCGCCCATAGCAAGGGTTGTAAGAGAATTTTTAAATACCTGTTCAAATGCAAGGAACTTTAAAATTCCAAGATATACAGATGGGTGAAAACGCAAACCACCTTTGTATGGCCCTATTGCGCTGTTAAATTGTATGCGGAATCCGCGATTGACCTGGACATCTCCTTTGTCATCAACCCATGGAACGCGAAACATCAGAACTCTCTCTGGTTCTGTTATCCGCTCTAATATCTTCGATTTTTCATACTTATTATTACGCTCCAGTACCGGGTCAAGACAGCTTAAGACCTCTTCCACAGCCTGGTGAAACTCCGGTTCATTGGGATTACGTCTTCTGACTTGCTCCAGTACCCTTTCTACATATGCTGACATTTTATATCCTCCATTTGTTATATTAGCCTATCGCGAACCTCATTGTTTCAAGAAAATTGCCTTCCGGTAATAACCTTATGCAATTTTCGAAGTGGTATGGTGTTTATACTTTCCTATACCATAAAAGACGATCTATGATTGCGGCTGCGGCTTTCTTAGCCATGCCCATTGCCTCAATTACTGTTCCTTCACCTCCAACAATATCGCCGCCTGCGTAAACAGACTTTATAGACGTCTCCATCGTTTCAGGATCAACGATAATGTCAGACCATTTATCTATCTTTAATTCTGGTGTAGCCTTTGTAAGAACCTGATTTGCCTTAAGCCCTACTGCTATAACAGCTTCGTCACAATCCACTTCAAATTCACTGCCCTTAATTGCAACCGGGCGCCTTCTACCGCTATCATCAGGTTCGCCTAATTCGCATCTAAGCGATCTTATCTTATCGACATACGAATTCTCTTTATCTCCTTTAAATTCTACGGGCTGGACTAAAAATTCAAACTTAATACCTTCTTCTTTTGCGTGAAGTATCTCAAGCCTTCTTGCAGGCATCTCATTTTCAGTGCGCCTGTAGAATACTGTGACATCGGGAGCTATATTATGCAATTTCTGCAATCTCAATGCCACCCTCGCGGCATCCATAGCAGTATTGCCGCCTCCGACAACGATTACATGCTTACCTACATTTATAGGCGTATGATACTGTGGAAACTTATATGCCCCCATAAGATTGACCCTTGTTAAAAACTCATTTGCGGAGTATGTATTGCATAGGTTCTCACCTGGTATACCTAAAAAGGACGGCACTCCCGCGCCAAGGGCTAAAAAAACAGCCTTAAATCCTTCATCAAAAAGTTCCTTTAATAGCTTGGTCTTTCCAATAATAATATTGCACTCAATATCAACACCCAATTTCTTTAGATTTCCAATTTCAAAATCCAGTATATCCTGCGGAAGCCTGAAAGGTGGGATGCCGTATCGCAATACACCTCCGGTTTTATGCAATGCCTCAAATAAAACAACTTTTATGCCCTTTCTGGCTAATTCACCCGCACAACACAGGCCTGCTGGCCCAGAACCGATAACCGCTACTTTATAATTTTCCAGCTTCTTATCTTTTTCGGCAGAGATATCAAGGCCGTTATCTATTCCGAAATCCGCTACAAACCTTTCCAGGAAGTGTATATTTATTGCCTTATCTGAGGCAAAGGGTGATCCTTTTTTTGTAAAAACACATGCCTTTCTGCACTGGTACTCCGCGGGGCAGACTCTACCGCACATAGCAGGAAAATTGTTTTTTTCTCTTATAGTGGAGTATGCTGACAGATAATCTTTTCTGGCTATTTCAAAAATGAATTTCTTTATGTCTATTCCAACAGGGCATCCGGATACGCAGGCCGGGTCTTTACACTGTATACACCTTGAGGCCTCACTAATAGCCTCTTCTTCAGAATAGACTGAACAGACTTCATCAAATCCTTCTGACCTTAACTTGGCGTTCAACTCTTTTGGCATTACCGGTTCTTTTTTCATGGCCTGTTTAACCTGCAGATATGGCTCTCTTTTTCAACATATGTCTTTGTGCGCTTGACAAGCTCTTCCCAATCAACAAGATGGCCGTCAAACTCAGGGCCATCAACGCAGCTGAACTTTACCTTATCACCTATCTTTACTCTGCATCCACCACACATGCCGGTTGCATCTACCATAAGTGTGTTAAGTGAAACGATCGTCTTTATATTAAATTCTTTTGTAACCTCTGAAACTAACCTCATCATCGGTATAGGGCCAACAGCGTATATTAGTTGATAGTTCATGGTCTGTTGTTGATTGTTCAGGAGTTGCTTCAATATGTCGGTGACAAAACCTTTTTTACCATAGCTGCCGTCATCTGTTGTAATATAAAACTGATCTGATACTGCCTTCAGTTCATTCTCTAATAATAACAGCTCTTTTGTGCGTGCACCGAGAATTATGGTTACATTGTTACCTGCCTTTTTCATTGCATTAGCAAGAGGAGAGAGTTCTGCAATCCCAACGCCTCCCCCTATTAATATGACATTCCCAAAATTCTTAATCTCTGTTGCATGGCCCATGGGCCCAACTATGGCATACAAAGAATCACCCACTTGCATGCTGCCTAAGAGCCTTGTGCTGAAACCTATCTCCTGAACAATAAGAGTAATAGACCCTGCTCTTAGATCTTTATCAACAACTGTAAGAGGTATCCTTTCACCCTCTTCTTTTACCATTACAACGATAAACTGCCCTGGCAGTATCTTGGCCGCGATAAGAGGCGCGTGGATTTTAAGCTCCGTAATTTTAGTCGCAGAGCTTTCCGCTATTGTCTTCTTGCTTAATATTTTCATGATATAGATATTAAAATAGGCGTCTTTTTTCCAGCCATCATGGCCAAATAAAAGACGCCTTTGTCATACAATGTGTAATATAGCATAAAACAAGATTATGTCAACATCAATTTTTGCCAATAAGTTTTGAGATCTGGCCGATCAATAAGGGAAATAATATATTGGGTAAATTGTTCCCCTGTTACGCCCGTATCCCTTCCTGTTATAATCATCTTCTTTTCAGCGCCGCATGCATCAAGTGCCATATCCACTATTTCCGCAGCATGAGTATAACCTATATGCCTTAAGAGCATAGCGCTTGAGCGTATCATCGAACTTGGGTCAGCATATTTGGCCCTGCCTTCTTCTACCATGCGCGGTGCGCTTCCGTGTATTGCCTCAAACATAGACCAGCGGGTTCCTATATTAGCACTCCCGGCTGTACCTACGCCTCCCTGAAGCTGTGCCGCTTCATCTGTAAGGATATCTCCGTAAAGATTAGGCAGAACTATTACCCTGAAGTCTTTTCTTCTCTCAGGGTCTATAAGTTTAGCGGTCATTATATCAACATACCACTCATCTAATTTTATGTTTGGGTATTCTTTTGCTATCCGGTATGCTGTTTTCGAGAATCGGCCGTCTGTTGTCTTTATGACATTCGATTTCGTAACAACAGTAACACGGCCTATATTGTTTTTGGCAGCATACTCAAAGGCCATTCTGATAATACGCTCCGAGCCCTGTTCTGTGGCAACACTAAAATCTATGCTGATATCATCTGTAATGTCAAAACCCTTGCTGCCAAGTATATAGGCACCTTCTGTGTTTTCTCGAAAAAAACACCAATCTATTTCTTCTTTAGGTATCCTTATAGGCCGCACATTAGCAAATAAATCAAGGTGCCTTCTCATTGCCACGTTGGCGCTTTCTATATTAGGCCATTTGCCTCCAGCCTGAGGCGTGGTTGTAGGCCCTTTTAATATTACATGACAACCTTTAAGGTCTTCTAATACATCGTCAGGTATTGCCTTATTGTGCTTGACCCTGTTTTCTATGGTTAAACCGGATATCTCTTTAAAAGTGATTTTTTTATTTCCGATTTCCTTTCCCAGCATATGCCTCAAGACAGACTCCGCGTGCCTTGATATCTCTTCTCCTATACCGTCTCCGAAGCATACCCCTATTATGATAGGCGATACCTTGGCATAGTCAATTACCTCAAGAGGTTTTTTCATCCTATCAACACGCTCAAGCTGTTCTTTGACTATTGCCGCAAACTTATCTTTTGCCTTTTCTATGGCATCATTATACATATCCTGTACTTTCCCTTTTAAAGTATGGCTAGATAACGATCAATCTCATGCCTTGTGACCTGCTTCCTGTATTCATCCCATTCGTCCTTTTTGTTCCTGATAAAATATTCAAATACTTTATCGCCCAGGGCCTTTTTCACAAGAGCGCTTTTCTCAGTTATTCTTATGGCATCATAAAGGTCATTAGGAAGCGAGTCTATGCCTAATGCCTGTCTTTCCTCTTCCGTCATCCTGTATACATTGTTTGTCACCTGTTTCGGAAGTTTATACTTTTTCCTTATTCCCTCTAAGCCGGCTGCAAGCATCACTGAAAACGCCAGATAAGGATTGCACGCGGGATCAGGGTTCCTCAACTCTACCCTTGTGGCCATTTCTTTACCGGGTTTATACATCGGTATCCTTATAAGCGCTGACCTGTTTCTATGAGCCCATGACACATAAACAGGGGCCTCATAGCCGGGGATAAGCCTTTTGTAGGAATTAACCCATTGGCAGCATACAGAGCATATCTCTGTAGCATGCTTTAACAGTCCGGCAATAAAGTATTTTGCTGTATCAGATAGATGCGTTTTATCATTTTTATTATAAAATGCGTTTCTCTTGCCTTTAAATAATGACATATGCGTGTGCATACCGCTTCCGTTTATACCATAGACGGGTTTTGGCATAAAAGTAGCGTACATGTTCTGCTGCATTGCCACCTCTTTTACTATCATGCGATATGTCATGACATTATCCGCCATAAGAAGCGCTTCGTTGTAGCGAAGATCTATCTCGTGCTGTGATGAGGCTACTTCATGATGCCAGTATTCCACCTCTATCCCCATCCTCTCAAGTGCAAGAACTGTCTTTCTCCTTAAATCCTGGCCTATATCCATGGGTGTTAAATCAAAATAACCGCCCTTATCAAGTATCTCTGTACCACCCGCATTCCTGAAATAAAAATATTCAAGCTCAGGCCCGACATTAAATACATAACCCATCTTCCTTGCTTCGGCAAGGTTTCTTTTTAAAACATATCTGGGGTCTCCTTCAAAAGGCTTCCCGCTGCCGGGCTCAATAACATCGCAGAACATCCTTGCCACAGGCCCTTCCTCTGTATCCCACGGCATGATCTGAAAAGTGGATATATCGGGCTTTACAACCATATCAGATTCCTCAACACGCGAAAATCCCTCAATAGATGAGCCGTCAAAACCCATGCCTTCATTCAGGGCATGCGGAAGCTCCTGAACGGGTATATCGAAACTTTTTAAAAATCCCAGGACATCGGTAAACCATAAACGCAAAAATGCTATCTTCTTCTTCTTTACAATTTTAAGTATATCTTGTTTCGTCATTTCAGTCTCCTTTTGTTTAAAAAACTTCTCTTTCCTCGCTATAAGATAAATCAAGGAAATTTCGCAGCTTTCTACTGCGTATAGGGTGTCGTAGTTTTCGCAAG
>CAZBNF010000022.1:0-15271 GCA_964493115.1 uncultured Planctomycetia bacterium
ATAATAAGGGGCTTCCGATTCTTGTGTGAAGTTTTAAGCTTTTCAATAAGCTCTCCTTCGCTTATTATCTCAACAGTTCCTCTTCTTATAAGCTCTATCTCTTCTCTTATGTTGCTACTCATAAATACTCCTTTTTACGGAAGTTAATTATAGCATGGTATTATTCCGCGGTCAATATAATCCTATTCCCTATAGACTATGAGGATTCTTTTTGATAGAATAATAGCATGAATCATATAACTTTCGAACTGACCAATAAGTGCGATTTAAAATGCTCGATGTGCGATATATGGAGAGAAAAGGATAGAACCTCCCTATCCATATCTGATATAGAAAAATCCTTTAGGCTCCTTAAGCCGCCTTATTCGGTAGCACTGACAGGAGGAGAACCGTTGCTTAATCCTGATTTTGAAAACATATACAAAAAATTGTTTTTGGATTACCTGAAAAAAAAAGTAGTAAATATAGACATAAGCACCAATGCGACAACCGATAAAATATGTAATTTTATAAAAAAACACAAAAAATTCTTAGGGCCTCTCTCATTAAGCATAAGCCTTGATGGGCTAGCCAAGTCTCATGACGCACAACGCGGTGTTGCCGGTGCGTTTATGAAAACTTTAAAAAATATACAGATTTTAAAACGCTACGGCATACCTATCTCAATCAAGTTCACTATAACCCCTAATAACTACAATGATGTCTCTAATGTATATCTTATATCAAAAAAATTAGGATGTGAATTCCTGGTAAAACTAGCTGAGAAAAACCCGAATTATTACAACCGCTCAAACAGCGCAAAGAATTTTTCATTTATAAAGTTAAGCGCCTGCACAAAAGAAAGACTTAAAAATAAATTATCGGAAATATTAAAGTTAGAAAAAAAACAAAAATATAACAAAAACTACCTTACGGAATTTGCTATAGAAGCCCTTCTTAGGTTTCTGGAAACGGGAAAGCTGGATTTTATAAAAAGCTGCGTGATCCCCGGAAAATGCGTTTTCATAACGTCTTTCGGCAAGATATACCCATGCCTATATTATAAATCTGTCGGTGATATTAAAAGAGGCACGTTTGATGCGGTAAAAAGTAAAGATATAATATCAAAAGCCAAAAAGGGGAAATGCCGCAAATGCCTTGCCTTTCACGGCTATCTTAACGAATTAAACTTAAAGCAATAAGCCTACCTTAGAAACTATTCTGTGTCTCCGTCCGTATCGCCTGCCATGACAAACATATTATCTTTATTCTTAAGCAGCTCATCTAGCATTTGTTTGTTCTTGGAGAACAAGAAAAAATCCACCTTTCTCTTTGTTGCATATCCCGAATTTAGAAAAATATTATTCATTCTCTTGTTGCCGCACAGTACGCTTATGTCATATATATTCCGGATCTTAAAAAACTCCTCAGCCTTTAAAATCATGCACTTTATAAGACCGGCGTCATCCGGGTCTGCCAACAGCTCAACAATATAGCCTCCTTTAGGCTCAATGCGCAATACCATGTAGCCTTTTACCGCAGCGCCTTTCTTTGCGATATAGATTATATATTTTTTGCTTGGGCAGTCACAATAACGCCAGTTAAGATACGTACTGTTTCTCGTTATGATAAAAGAAAATTTAGATTCGATATTTTTAATAAAAGAGAGCATACGCTTATTAAATCTATCTATTCTTTCAAAAGAGATGTTTGTCTTTATGCCTCGGCCATGATCCTTGCTGATTCTTTTTACCATATGGGCTATGATATTTGTATCAACCCAGCCTGTCCGAAGGTACAGGCCGCGAACTTTCTTGTTTGGGAAACAGCAGTTGACTAACCCTTTTCTTCCTTTCCTGAATTCGCCTAATAATGCCTTGCGATATACTCTGAAGAACAAGAATCTTCCTTCTTTTTTTTTCCGTAGTTCAGGATCTACAAGGCTGTCAACACCAAAAAATGCTGACGCCTTCCTGCCTTCAATTAAAACCTGCCTAGCTAATGCACCGCATGAAGCCAGCGCTCTTTCGCCTTGCAGGCACAAGCATATAATATTTTTCATGTTTCGATGAGCAAAATCATATTTCCACCTTATATAAGAAGTAAGGCTACATTCTATGTCACGGTCTTTTAAAATCCTAGACTTTTTCCAGAGGTGTGCGAGCGCTTCACAATCCTGTTTTTTGTATATCCTGAATATGAAATCTGCTTTAGTCATCTGCGGGCTTTCTTTTATAAAAATCTTTTACCAATTTCGCCACATATTTCACTTCTTTTTCTGTTATAAAAGAATAGAGCGGCAGATGCAGGGCCTTCTTCCAGTACATGTCGCTCACAGGGAATTTACTGCCTTTAGAGAATTCTTTAAATGTGTTTGATATGTGTAAAGGCTTATAGGGTTGCTGGCATATAACACTGTTACATTTCATATAGCTGTTCAGGCTATCGCGTTTATTCGATAATATTACGAAGTTCTGCGGCACACTATTGGCGTTTGGTTTATCTTTAAATATGGTTATGCCTTTAACCTTACAAAGTTCTTGTTCATATATCTTCTTTGCCCTTTGTCTTGATTTGATAATAGGTAGAAGATACTTGAACTTTACCTCAACAGATATAAGGTCTAAGAGATACATAGGCGCAAATCTCACCCTTGCGTTAAGCTGTGATTTTTCATCCCGCCAGATCTGCGTATATTTATATATATCCTTGTATAGCTCGTTATCAAATACTATCGCCCCTCCACCTCCTCCGCATGAAGATAGGGGCTTATAATATGAGTATGAGAAGCATCCGAAATCACCGAAGCTGCCTAATTTCTTACCGTCAAGTGTACTGCTCTCAGCCTGACAAACATCCTCTATGACTTTAATATTGTGCCTCTTTGCTATATCAGATATCTTTTTGATATCACATGGCATGGCAAACATATGCGCGGCTATAATAACCTTTGTCTTCTTTGTGAGCGCTTTCTCTACTGCCCTTGCGTCCATATTAAGAGATTCTCTGTCTACATCTACAAATACAGGCCTTGCGCCTCTATATGATACGGCAATCGGAACAGCCGGATATGTAACATTCGGCATTATAACCTCATCGCCTGATTTTATGCCAAGCATTGTCAGGCATAAGTGGATAGCATCTGTACCGGAGTTTACGGCAAGTGCATGCCTTCTTCCGATATAATCAGAGAATTTTTTTTCAAAGCCCCTAAGCAATAACTCTATATCATCCTGGCCACTGATTAGATTAAATGCCTTCTTTATCTCTTCTGTGTAGGCATTGGTTAATGCCCTATCTATTTTCATATCTTCATACCTTATCTTCATCTTTTATAACCTATCTTTAGATAAAACATTCTGGTCTATTTTTTTGGTTATATCGCATATGCGCTTATAATTATCAAAATGCCTGCTCAGTACGGCGTTCGGATTATCTTTAAGGAAAATTTCCACATTAAGGTTGCTGAACTCTCTGTATGTGGCATGGGGTTTTTTATAAAACTTGTTGTATGTCTTTAAGAAAAACTTTAATGTGTCCGCATATGCGTAAACACCGTCTTTTTCTATTTTAAGAATATAATAATCCTGTTTTATCTGCGGAGGTCGGGTCAAGAATACCCAGTTTGGCAATATATTTCCGTCCGGCATAACGACAAGGTCAAAACGAAATTCTTTCGGCGCATTATAATCCTTGCATATAAGCATATGACCTTTCTTGGCATCTTCTTTGATAATCTTTAGATATTCTCTTTTAAATACGGGTATATGTTTTTTCTCCCATTTTTCCAGAACTACAGGGTGCACATCCATAGAATACAGCCCCAGCGAAACAAGGAATTTAAAATTATCATATATATCATTGACTTCGTCAGGGTGGATCGCCATTGTTGGGTTTACTCTTACACCCATTCTCAATACCAGCTCTATGGATTCGAGTACCTTCTTAAAATTCTCCTTTGATATACCCTTTCGATGCCTTTGGTTAGCGATAAATTTGCCGTCTATGCCGTGTTCGACGCATACGCTGTTGGACTTAAGATATGCTGCTATCTCTTCGTTTAAAAGGGTCCCGTTAGTTTGGATAATCACGGGACAGTGTGGAAATTTTTTCCTTACATAATCTATGACCTTTCTGGCGGTCTGCCATTCAACAAGGGGCTCTCCTCCCGAGACAACAAAGTTATAATGCTTATCGACTGATAGTGTATCGATAAGCTTTTTAATCATCTCAAAAGAGAGCGTCCTTTTGTTGCTCCTATATTGAAAGAAACAATAGTCGCAGTTTAAGTTGCATCTGTCTGTAAAAAACAGCCATACATGTTCGATATTTACGACCTCAAACATTCTTTTTACATCAAACATCTCAAACCCTTTACTGTCTCTTCGACTCCGTTAAAACTAATCTTCTCAATATGTGCTTTAGGCTTTAATGGGTTATCCAGCATGTTTTTTATGGCAAATGTAATAGTATCCACGCTAAGCTCATTTGGCTTAAGTATTACGGCAAACCGGTTATCTGCAAGCATTTTTGCCCTGTAAGCCTGCTCTATACTATCAAGAGGAACAGTAACAGATTGCTTCTTAAGCCATAAAATTTTTGCTATTGTATTATAGCCGCACATATTAACACTCAAATCAGCTGCATTTAAGAAATCTAAAAAATTATCCTGCCATCTGGTTATTTTTATGTTTCCACACCCTGAGCATTGTCTGCTAAAGAGCTTGAATTCATTTTCTTGGGTTGCAGGACCTGCAGATATAAAGAAAAAAACATCTTTAAGTATTCTGGCAGCTAATATAGACTGAAAGATTATTCTGTCATTGATTACGCCGCCTCCCCTGCTGACTACAACAAGCTTCTGGGATTTCTTTACTTTCAGGTCTTTTCTTATTGTGCGTTTGGAAATATTTATCTTTTCGCTTTCGATTATATAGCCTGTATGGCGTATCCTGCCTGAATATTTTTTTAAGCATGCAGAAAAATCGCTTGCCTGCTGAAAACATGAAGCGGCCTTTAATGAATCTATATAGTAAGATATCTCTGTCTTGGGATAGTGGAAAAATATCCTGTCATAAAGATCAAATACGCAAGATGTAATTGGTCTATAAGACGGGTATCCTACACTGCTTACAATTTTGGTACTGAGATTTTCCTTTACAAATTTTACTATCTCGATCAGTTCAAGTGTCCAAAATTCAAGGCCAAAAGGAAAATACTCTGTTAAAAAAATATCGGGCTTGAAATTCTTAAGTGAATTTTTGATTATAAGCTGACGGCGTTCTAACATGTGCGATTTATTTATCTTACTTAGGACTCCCGGCCTTAAAAAGACTCTTCTGGTTAATTTAAAATGCTTCTTGCTTATTGCATAGGGGAGGTTTATCAATTTACCGAATCTGTCAAGGCCCCATGTATTATTCGGGCTGCCGCTATGAAAGATAAGTATCTCAACATTGTTTTTTAAGGTTTTCTTAAGGTGCTTTAATATTGAAGATATGCGTGTTATGTGGCCTAAGGTCTCATCATTACTAACATATACGGCTATCTTCATTTTTTCTTTGAACGTTGTATTTTTGTGTGAATCTTCTCTATTGTTTTTCGTGAACATTTTTTTATATTTAACTTATGGTAATAATCTATAAAAAAGTCGTGATCGAATATTATAGCTTTTGAAAGCTCTAAGTCCTTACCATCTGAATGATAAAGGCTGAAGGCAAGATCAAACCAGTTATCTACATTTAAGGGGTTTTTCTCTATAGATTTTAGGAAAAACTTAACCGCCCTTCGGTATTGCCTGTCAAGATAGTGGGCATAACCTGCTATAGAAAACGCAAGTTCTGTTTTTTCCCTTTTTAGCCATTGTCTTGATTGAAACATAAGCAGTTTTAGCAGTATTGGAGAGTCAAATACCTTTTCTGATAGTTTAAATAATATAATATCTTTCCTGCGTATTTTGTCATTTAAGTGATTTGTCTCATGCGCAGGTAAAAAATGAAATGTCTTAAAAAAATCGGCCTTTACGCTGATTGCCATTTTATTACTGGCCTTTCTTATGAAAACTGTATCATGAAGGGATATTCCGGGGCAAAACCGCTTTGTTGGGTATCAATAGTCCCTGAATACCTATTGCCCTTAAATAGGCTTATGTGCCATCTGTCCATTCTTACTCTATCTGATCTTTTAAAAAGCCCTGCATATATATTTTTTCTTTTGTCCGGAAAAAGAAAGTGGTATTTCTTATATCTTATCGTGTCCCTGTTTAGGCTTCCCTCAAAACCATATACCTTTCTTTCATAAAAGACTAAAAAAGGCATTTTAAGGTATGTGTCTGCCAATGTTACAAAATCAGGTTCTAGCTTTTTTATCTCTTTTCTTAGCCTAGAAACAAGCGTTTTAGTCTTAACGCAATCATAACCGCAGGGCATATGGTATATATATGAAAACACCATATCTTTTAAGAAGGGATTGCATAAAAAACTCGGGGTTGTCTTTGTGTTTTTTAACACCTCATAAAGATAGCTATACCTGTCCCAGTTATTGTATTTGCGGAAAAACCTTATGCAGCAATCCGGATAACCTAAAACAGCACCGTAATTTAAGGTGTCTGCACGCGGCTGGAAAACGACTCTGTTTTTTATTATTGCCGGATACCACATTCCCTCTTTAAGGAGGTTTTTATCTTTTGATACAAACACATGAATTGTCCCCGCGACTTTAGCAGCCAGAGGTAAGCCAATGCCTGAAGTGGAAGTTATGTTCTCCCTGCCCACAACTTCTTTGCCAATGTCTTCTTTATTCTTATCTAAAAATATAATATCTTCCCTGCAGTGTAAGCCGTACTTTCTGCATGCTTTTCTGAAATCGCCTATGGCATGCGTAGGAATCCAATCGTCCATAAGGGGTTTTATGCCCAATACGCATGACATATACATGCTAACCTGCAGGGCATGGCCTTTTATGATAACAAACTCGCGGCAGAACTTTTTAGGCATGTAATCGCGTATAAGATTTCTCATATATATTGGTTCTTTGACAAGCAAGCTGTTGTCATGGTATAATTATAGCACAAGGAGGTCAATTTTCCAATAATGGAATGCAATTTGTACCTTACGCCTATACTCTTGGCCTTAGGCATTGCCACTTCATATACGGACATAACGCGTAACAAGATTTTCAATAAACACCTTGTTATAGCGTTTTCCGCGGCATTTTTGGTATATGTATATTTATTTATATCTAATAAACTGCCCTACTCGCCTTATTTGATAATCAACCCACTTGTAGCAATCCTTATAGCGTATTTAATGTACCTGACTAAGGCATGGAGCGCAGGCGACGCTAAGTTGTTTATCGTTTACAGCATGCTGATACCTGCATCAAGATATTTTGCTTTTTTTAAGCTTTCATGCATAGCTCTTTTTGTAAACATAATATTAATCAGCACCGCAGGAATAATTTTTGCTTTATGTATCTCCATAATAAAAAACCATAGAATACTTTATGATATAAAAATACTTAAAGATCTTGTAATCTACATGATACGCTCTTTCCTTACTCTCTATGCATTAACATGGGTTATTGAACCTGTGGTTTTAAAATTAAATTTAAGAAGCTCGATATTGGTGATGCTTATTTATTTTGCCGCTTACTATATAATATTTACCGTTGTGGCATTGGCAAGGCGCTTTAAACTAATACTGGCATTCTTATTTATCTCGGGTTTTTCTTTAAGATACCTATTTGCACAGGAGACTTTTACATTGAAGTATATGCTGGCCTACCTTAACCTTGCCGTGCAGTATGCTCTTATATTCGGCCTCATAGGCATAGTGATGAACAAGCTTAAGCCTCTTGAAGAAAAAAACAAAATTCCTCTGGCTTTGTTTATGTTTATAGGTGCTTTATCTTTAAACGGCCCCTTGATACACTGGGTCATGAGGTTATTATATCTTCTTAGAAAATAAAAAACAACAACTATGATCAAATCCTTAATCATCCAACTTTTGCAAATGGGCGTAAGGGTTAAATTAAACCAATTTCGCCTTTATCTCTACATAGACCTCCTAAAGACGCCTTTTGGGAAATTTAAACCGGTTGCATATAGCTTGTTAAACAACTATCAGGATGAGTTCTTCATATTAATAAAGGGCATACCATACTGCTGCATGCCAGATGCTACTGAGCACATCACATATGAAAAGAGTGGTAATAAAAGCTATCATAGATTAAAAAAATGTGCTCGCTGTCTACATGCTAAGGACTGTCCTGGCATAGAAAATGGGTTGAAGATTGCAACTCTCCGGCCCATAAAAGACCTGCCAAAAGAGATTGTTCTTGAGCTGACAAAAAGCTGCAACCAAGACTGTCCGATATGTAATCTCAAGAAAAAAAAGGACCGTGCTCTTCCTGTTAAGATAGTAAAAAATGCACTGGCTGAGTGTGAATCTCTAGGCATAAAAAAAGTATTATTTACTGGCGGCGAACCCCTCTTATATGAAGATCTGGTTGAGGTTTTAAGATATGCTAAGGAAAGAGGCTTTTACGTGCGCCTTAATACAAACGCCTCTCTTCTTAATAAAGAACTGATAACGAGCATAGAAAACTATGTTGATAACATTCTCATATCACTGCAGGGCTATAATGCAAAAAGCGACATGGCATTGGCTGGAAGCGGTAACTTGTTTTTAAAAAAGATAAAAAATATCGGCCTCGTAAAAAAATCCTCTATACCCATAATGCGCATAGGGACCATAATCTCACAAACCTTTATCAAGAATCTTTTATCTTACTATAGATTAATCAAGGCCTTGGGGGTAAAAAGATGGGAATTATACAGGCCTATGATAAATACAAAAAATAGCTGCGAATACAAACTTACTAATAGTGATTTTGAAAAGATTTTTGAGTTTATCATAACTATTAGAAAAAAAGGCCTCTATCTAATAATAGGAAATACTATTCCTTTTTGCGTAATTAAAAAAACATTGGACCACCCTGAAATATTTGCGGGCAATATGTACGATGACGGGCATCTACGGTTAGTCTTTGACAGTATGGGGCATATCAAACCAAGTTATTTTATAGATAAAACAGTTGGAAATAATATAAGCGATGCATGGAATCATGCATTCTTAAAAAAGATAAGATCCCTCTCTTATCTACCTCAAGAATGCAAAAAGTGTTTTTACCTAAGATGGTGCAAGGGGGGAAGTAGATTTTTGGCACGGGAACATAAGAGAAGTTTCTTTGCAACGGATCCATTGTATAGTCCTCACAAAGAGCACAGGCTATGAAAATTGTAGCAGGATTTTCAAGTTTGAACGAGATCGAGGGCCTGATTAAGCTTGGGGCAGAAGAGCTTTACTGCGGCATTAATACGAAATACGGACCTATAAATCACAGGTTTAATGATTCAAGGTGCAATATAAACATAAATAACCTTGAAAATGCAGTAAACATAACACACGCCCAAAACAAGAGCATCTATCTAGCTGCGAATGAAAAGGGCTATTCTAAAGAGCAGTTAGAATATATAAAAAAATTGGTGAGGTATTCTCTTCTTTTGGGAATAGACGGTTTTATCGTAGCGGATATAATGCTAATGAAAATTATAAACTCTACGCACCCAAAGGCAAAGATAATATTAAGCTGCCTTAACCCCTGTTTTAATTCTGCGGCTATAAAATTCAATATGCAATTTGGCATATCAAGGGTTATATTTCCAAGACACATTAGCTCAAAAGAGATCGAGCATGCCTGCAAAGGTATAAAGATTGAAAAAGAGGTATTTTTTAACAAGGTGGCATATTGTAATAATATTGACTCATTTTGTAGGATGCATCGAAACCCAAGCAATTCAGCATGTGAAGACCATAAAAGTGTAAAGGCTATAAATGGCAGTAAAGTCTTGGAAAGACGTCTTATAAAAAATCTCAATCAAGACCTTTTTTTAAACCCTTTTGCTGCATTATACGATTCCTTTAGCATGGGGGTAGAATGCATAAAACTGGGCCACAGAGATGATACCAGCCGTGAGAAATATACCAATACCAAGTTCCTCGCTAAACTTCTGGATATTCTTAAGAATCATAAAATAGATAAAGACGATTTTATAAAGACTGCTGGCAGGATATGGAAAAAGCTATAATTGTAGACGAGATGAAATGGCTAAATAAGGCCAAAGAATTTGACAGGGTATATCTGGGAAATGAATTCTGCCAATATAGGATACCCGCGAAGGCATACCTGAAAAATATGATATCGTCTGCAGGGGCTATACCATTCAGTTTAATAACTCCTATAGTAACAAGCTATGGCCTGAAAAAACTATTGCCTATCTTCGATTTTTTGAAAGAGCAATTTGCTCATTGCGAAATAATAGTGAACGACTTCGGGGTGCTTGGATTGCTGAGTGAAAAATATAAAGGTTTTAAGATTATAATAGGGCGCTTATTGTCACCGTTCACATTTTCGC
Source organism: uncultured Planctomycetia bacterium (assembly GCA_964493115.1). GTDB lineage: Bacteria > Omnitrophota > Gorgyraeia > JABMRG01 > JABMRG01 > CAZBNF01. The sequence goes on from CAZBNF010000022.1 coordinate 10,457, forward strand.
AGGCAAATAGTATATTGCAAAAATTTGGATTAGGCAGTTTCTTAAAGCAATATAAGATTAAAAGGGTTGAGATAGATATTGACAATCTGAATATAATAAAAGATAGGTCTATCGATGCGGACCTTTCTCTATATTACCCCTATGCCCTTTTGTCAACAACTCGATTATGTAAGATAGGTCTGCCGGGACCTGCAAAAAAAGGTTTTTGCTTTCGCTGCAAAAAAGAGTGCGTAGGAAAAACCTTTGAAATAGAAAACCCCCAAATAGGGGGAAAAATAATTCTTAAAGGAAATACGTATTTCTTAAGACGGGAGACTCCTTTGCGCATAAGGGACGGTATAATCTCGCGTATAATCTTTCAACCTATATTGGACTCTGATGAACAGAAAATATGTCTTTATAAGAAATGATGACCTGTATAAAAAAGATGAGCTATTCCTTAATGTGTCTGAGTTCTTGTTAAAACACAATATACCCATAAATTACGCTATAATACCGGCAAGGCTTGAAACTGAATTAATGCGATACCTGGTAAGGAGAAAAAAACGCTACCCCGGCCTTATAGACATACTACAGCATGGCTGGCGGCATACAAATTACAATTTGGATAAGTCCGATAAATATGAATTTGGTACTCTTAGAAGTTACTCTCAGCAAAAAAGAGACATCTTAAAGGGGTATAAAAGGTTAAAAGGTGCTTTTGGGAGTATGTTCCTTGAGTGTTTTGTACCGCCTTATCATGGTTTTGATAATACAACATTAAAGATTGTTGATGAACTTTCAATACCTTTGTTTTCTGCCGGAGTTTTTATCCCATCGAATAAATTTTCTTTTAGCCAAATCCCAGCTGTCGTAAGCATAAACGATTACGCAAATGACGGTAAGCCCTTAAATATCCGTTTGGAACTTATGATAAAAAGATTCCTGTCTCATATGAACTCTCCGAATACTTTCCTGGGCGTTGTCTTTCATCATAAAACAATAAAAAAGAGTAGGGATTTAAAGTCCGTATTTAATTTTTTCATGTTCCTGAAAAAATTGGAACAAGAAAAACATATTTTCCTTGTTCCAATTTCTAAAATCTATAAATCTCTAATTATTTAAAACGATATCCCGCCCGCGCCCCTCTTCTATTTCTTAAAAATATCATCGAGGTTCTTTATGTTCGGGTCGGTGGCCAGTCTTTTTATATACGGGTCCTTTATCAAATCTATGATAGGTTTGTCTGTCTTTTTATATTCTTTTACGTAAGCGAGCACAGCAAAATCATGAGCTATCGAATCAAGGGTAACCGTAGGCCCCTCAGGATTAAAGAGCAGCTTGTATCCTAATATATCCTCTATATCAGTATCTTTTTCATCAAAGGCTATTTTGGGATCTGCAGAATTAGTTAAAAAACCATAGTAAAGGTTGATGAGTATCACCGGCGAATCCTTGTCGAACTTGCCATGTTTTTTGATAAACTCAGCAGAATTCATACCCTTGGATACTAAAGTTGGGTCGCATTCCTTTATGCCTTTGTATAAATTAAGCGGGTAATCTGTAAGTTTTTCATCACCCTCATATAGTAATGCCGCTGAAAGTTTTTGCATATTCACATCATCTATAGAATCTATATTGCCTTCGGCGATATTCTTTATCAGGTATATAGATTCTGCATCTTTTACGCAATCTTCCGGCTCCTTGGTGCTATAGCAGATTAAGAGCTCATCTTCTGCAACGGCCAGGTACGGCTTCAGGCCGTCGAGAAGGTCTTTATTTCTTACAGATACCTCCCTGTTCTGAATCTCTATAAGGTCTTCTTCTAAAATAACCTGCCCCGGTTTTTCTTGTGGCTGAGCTATGTCCTGGTCTTGGTCTAAGGCCCAAAGGGGCTTGGATAGTAAAATAAGAGAGAAGATCACAAAAATACAACAGGTAAAACTTACTTTGTTCATATTTCTCATGCTCCTCCCTTATCAGTATGAAGAGTGATTACTGTGATTCGAATGGACGCTTGAATGGCTTGAATGGCTTGAATGATTGCTTGTGTGCGTCTTCTGATGGTACGTCCTTTTTATATTGGCACTGCTATGAACCGTCTCGCTACTGCTGGAATGGCTCGTGTGGCTTGAATGGGTATCGGCGAACGAAACACTATGATAGAGTTCTGAAAAAACACCTAGGGCAACAACAGTGCCTATTCCCAACTTAAGCATCTTATCCTTTGAAGCAAACCCTTCTTCGTCAAGCATAAAATCCTTTAGGTGCTTTTTTATCTTTTTGAAAACAGCCTTTTTCTTCATAATAGTCCCCCTGCTTACCTTAGGCCTGTATTACCCTATACCCACCCATTTTTTGAAAGTGGCTTCTGCGGCCTTATCTTTATCTATTTTATCAAATATATAATCGAATTGGAAGTTAATTATATTGTAAAGAGGACTTGTATGTATCTTTGCAACTGGCGTCTGCTGATAATAGTAATTGAGCACAGGACAGGTACCGGACCATGGTTTATACGCAGACGCATAATCCCATATATCAAGCATGGACGACTGGCATGTATAAAAAAGGTTGGGGCTGCTCATGAGCTGGCTGTATGAGTCTTTTAAGACATTTCCCAATTTAAAAATATCATCTCCCAGCATTCTGGCTTCGTCGCATGGATATACATCACCTGAAGGGTCAAACGCAAGGGTTGAGCGGCCGGCGCCGCATGGTGATGATAGATCAACATAACCAGGGTCTGTTTTTCTAAGTATCTTTTCCAGCATAACACACGCCATGCGCTCTTTTACATATGTGCCTCTTTTATTAAGCTTTAATATATAATCCATTGATTTCGACCAGAATCCTTTGAATTCATCAGGTGTATACCCGAGCTCATTCCAATTACCTTTTGCTATTCCTAGCCTGTTCACTGGGCGCAAGGCAATTGTATTCTCGCCCCGGTTTACATATTCATCTATAATCTCCTTATAATATCTTAGACTATGCCTGGTAATAGTAGGCAACATGTTTATGTGCTTATATTTTTTTGACTTAAGCAGCTTTAAGGCTTTAACCGTGCCATTGTAACTGCCCTTTGGGTGAAGATTGTTCATCACTCGGTTTTTGTCATGAATGTTTTTGGGCCCGTCCAGTGAAACACATATACTTACGTTGTGTTTTTTTAAAAAATTTATTTTTCTGTTATCCAGCAATAGCCCGTTTGTAACAAGATTCACATGCAGGGTCTTTGTATCCCCGTTAAATTTTTTTGAATGTTCTGTAAGGTATTCTATGACGGGCCAATTCAGCAGGGGTTCTCCTCCCTGGAACTCAATGGTCCCTGTCTTATTCCTTGAGGCCAAAGCAATATCGAGCGATCTTCTAGCCACCTCAAGACTCATATCCTGAGGTTTTTCTACATGAGTCTGACAATAGCGGCACTTAAGATTACATTTGTTTGTAACTACCACTATAAATAGACTTGCATCCGTAAAAAGATGGCTATTTGTGTTTCTGTAGTCATCTAGGACCTTGCTTATGTTGTCCTGCGTAATGATTACCCCGTTTTTCTTTAAGCGGTTAAAAAGATTTGATCCCTCGCTGATTTTAAGTCTTTGGAAGTTTTTAAAATCCTCATCATATAAGATAGACCAGCTTCCAAGGGTTGTGCTTACTATATAAAAATCCTTTTTTCTTGACGCATTGTAAGGTAATACCGCCCATTGTGCTGTTTTTTTATCTTTTAGCTTCATGTTTTATCCTTGTAAATAAAAACAGGTAATTGGACCATTTAAGGGCATCGGAAATATCAGATGTCTTTAATTCAAATTCTTCATAGTCTTTGCCACATCCAATTCTGGTTATAGGAAAGGGGGCTTCATCTAGAGCTTTCTTTATTGCGGGAGACGGATACAGAAGCTTACTGAGCCTTAGAGTAAACTTATCTCTTTTTCTTTGAAGCGGTGGCTTTATCATCCTCTTCCTCCAGCTCTTTTATAAGCTGCGATATCTCTTTCTCCTCTGCCTCCTGGGCAAGGGCAGGGCTTGCTGAAAACAGCGCCCGCTGCATTAAAATCTTTATAGATTCTGCGTTAGCCTTAAGGCGTGAAAAATAGTGGGAATAATTAAGCAGTTCGTTGTAAAAGTCCAATGCCAATCTCTGTAGATTTTTCTTATCTTTTTGGGGATAAAGATAGACTAAAAAACTATCTTTTTCATTATCTAATATTATATAAGCGCGTTCAAGGAAAACATAGCCTGCCGCATAGATACTTGAAAGGGTATACGCCTTTGAGCTGACCTTTAATCTTGCATAACCATTCTTTATACTGAAAAAATTCTTTTCTTTACTCATATCATTGCCCCCTAACACAGATTAAATATCCTGAGAGGAGGTCTCCTTTTTCAGGATTCTTCATAGTCATAGCATCATCCATAACGCCAACAACCTGGTATCCTCCAGGGGCATAGGTAATCTCGCTTATAGTAGAGGCTCCGGGAAACTTAACGTATACTACTATAGGTACATATTCTCCTGTAGAGACAATCCCATCTATATCCGTCACCGTATTCCTTATGGTAAACTGCGTTGCCGCGTTATTAGCTTCTACCGGAAAAAATATATTTTCGCTTATGTACAAATCAGCGTATTCGCCATAGGGGGCGGGATAGTATGTCGTAAGGGTAATTTCTTCTTTTTTCTCCTCTTCCGCAACAACTTCCCCTGAAATAAGGATTAAAGAAATGACCGTTATCAAAAAAATTATATAGACTACATATCTTTTCATCGCTACCCCCTATTCCCTTATAACATTACGGTCTGTTGTCTTCATTTATTATAAACCT
>CAZBNF010000023.1:0-2777 GCA_964493115.1 uncultured Planctomycetia bacterium
AGCGGGATATCGCCTGCGCTATCCCCTACACCGATAACCTCATGCGGTTTTACCTTAAAACGTTTTAATATATCTTTTAAGATTTTTCCCTTGGCGCCATGGGATATGTTTATCTTAACAGACCCTGTCAATATGCCGTTTCGGGACGCGAGCCTGTTTGACAAGACAAAATCAAAACCCAGCTCATTTTTAATGGTGTCGGCTATATACTGCAGGCCCGTTGATACAGCAATTAGTTTAAAACCTTTATCCTTTAGTTTCCTTAAACACGTTTTAGCGTTTTTTACATATGGTACAGGCTGAAATAAAACGGATATCTCCTCTTCGCGCATGCCCTTCCAGCATTGAGCGTCAAGCTGGCAGAATCGCTTATAGCTTATCTTACCGGCAATAAATCTTTGCTGGTATTTACATGCAATCTCACCCCACATGTTAAGCTTTTCATGTATCATCTGCCATGAGCTTACGTGTTTTGTGATGGTACCATCTATGTCGAATATGATTAGCTTATACATAAAATTATAGTTTTTCCCCGGCGAGCTGGCCGCAGGCAGCCTGTATGTCCTTGCCTTTTGAGGCTCTTAATGTGATATGCTCATGGCGGCCTTTAACCCTGTTTAAGAAAGTTTCCAGCGCTTGCCTGTCAGGGGCCTTGAATTTGAATCCGCGGACCTCACTGTAAGGAATAAGATTTATTTTTGCCCTTAAAATCTTGGCAATACGCGCTAAATCATCGGCATCCGCAGGGTCGTCATTTATACCAGGTATTAATATGTATTCAAGGGTTATAATTCTTTTTGCCTGTTCAACATAATCAGATAAAGCATGTATAACAGTTTTTAATGGAAAACGTTTGTTTATCGGCATTAATTTGTCACGCTTGGCATCTGTTACGGCGTGGAGGGACAATGACAGGTTGACCTGCATCTTAAAATCGCCCAATTTCTTTATGGCAGGCACTATGCCGCAGGTAGAAACAGTTATGCGCCTTGCGCCTATATTAAGGCCATTTTCATCGTTCATTGTCCTTAAGGCCTTTACGAGATTCTCGTAATTATCAAGAGGCTCGCCCATACCCATAAATACGTAATTAGTAATACTCATTTTTAGCGTATCTCGCACATACAGTATTTGATTTAGTATCTCTGATGCGGATAGATTCCTCGCGAAACCCTTGATGCCGCTTGCGCAAAAGGCACATCGAAACCTGCAGCCTGCCTGCGTTGACAGGCATATAGTGTTTCTTGTTTTTGAGGGTATTACAACTGTTTCAATATAAAGCGAATCATCAAGGCAAAACAACAGCTTTATTGTTCCGTCTTTGCTTGTATTTGTTTGAGCGCACTTAGGGCTTGAAACGAAAAACCCGCTTTCAAGTTCATGGACAAGGGTTTTGGGCAGGTTTGTCATGGCGCTGAAATCACCTGCCCCATATTTAAAAAGCCAGCTGATTACCTGCTTTGCGCGGTATTCGGGCTGGCCTTTTTTCGTTAGGATATTCTCAAGGTCTGAAATCGTGTAATTTTTTATATCAAATTTTTTCATAACAAGCTATACCTGGTCGCCTTGTGCCTATAACCATTTTTTACGTTTAAAATAAAATAGCATTGTAAGCGCAACGCTAATCATCACTACCCATGCAAACGCATAGCCGTACGGCCAATTCAGCTCAGGCATATTAAAAGGGGACTTTGCTGTATTAAAGTTCATCCCGTAAAGCCCTGCAATAAATGTTAACGGTATAAAAATGGTTGCTATGATAGTCAATACCTTCATGACCTCATTCATCCTGTTACTTATGCTTGAAAGATATATATCAAGCATGCCTGATGCCATATCCCTTAAGGTTTCGATAGTATCTATTACCTGTATAGTATGATCATAGAGGTCTCTTATATACACAACAGTTGGATCCTTTATAAGCGGGCTTTCATCTTTATGAAAAGAACCTATAACCTCCCTTAACGGCCATACTGACTTACGCAGGTATAACATGTCTTTTTTCATATCCTGTATACCCTTCAGGCATTCAGGACTGGGGTCTCCAACCAGCCCTTCCTCAACAACCTCCACCCTTTCCCCTAAGTGCTCAAGTATCAAGAAATAATTGTCTACAATAGCATCGAGAAGGCTATAAGCAAGATAATCAGGGCCCATTTTTCTTACCTTGCCTTTGGCGCTCCTTAATCTCTCTCTGACTATATCAAAGACATCCCCTTCCTTCTCCTGAAAAGACAGGACATAATTATCACCCAATATAAGGCTTACCTGCTCCACCTGCACCTCATCTCCCTTACCGTTAAGGTAAACCATTTTTATCATGATATAAATATAGCTATCAAAGCTTTCGAATTTGGCGCGTTGATTTGTAAACACAATGTCTTCAAGCGTCAAAGGGTGAAGGCCAAAATGCTTGCCGATTTTTTCTATTATCGCTATGTCATGTATACCGTCAATATTAATCCACGTGACAGTCGGGCTTCCTAAAAACGGGAATGCCTCTTCAGGATTTTCAAGAACCCTTTCGTTTATGCTTGATCCATCATAATCTATTACAGTTATCTTCACTTTTCCAGTATCCCTCTGGCCAACGTGTACAAGCGCTCCCGGAGGAAGCCCGCGTGTTTTTGATGAATCCCTGGTATTTTCTTCCATAGAAACCTCCTATGCATTAGTAAGCTATAATTATTATATATTTTACCGCTGATACATCATTATTGCAATATAATTTGCATGAAATAATATGAAGTGCAGCATATACCATTTATGCCCTTGCT
>CAZBNF010000023.1:2877-14987 GCA_964493115.1 uncultured Planctomycetia bacterium
ATATAATTTGCATGAAATAATATGAAGTGCAGCATATACCATTTATGCCCTTGCTTTCGCAGCGATGGTATTTTTGCATGGAACTAAAATCAAGGCAAAAAAAGCCAAATCGCTGCTCCAGCAAAGCCATGAATGGCACATGCTATGCGCTGTACGCTATTTTATACCGCTTCGATAGTGGAGGGAGGTTTTGTGGCGAGATTATAGGTTACGCTTACAACTCCGGGAACTTCTGATGTAATTTTATCTGCAAGCTTACGAAGCAAGCCATATGGCAAATCTGTTGGGATTGCCTCTCTGGCATCGATACTATCCCAGCAGCGTATTTCAATCTGCTGGCCAAATGCCCTTTTGCCATCACGCATACCCGTTACCCTGTCATTGTGAAGTATTGCCATATATTGAAAGGCTTTAATCTCGGCAAATTCCTGCTCAAGGATAAACGTTGCCTTGCGCACTACCTCAAGCTTTTCATGTGTGACTTCGCCAATTATCCTTGCCGCAAGCGCGGGCCCGGGAAAAGGCGGACGGGAATAGATGCTTTCAGGTAAACCCAATGCCTTTGCAAGCACCCTTACGCTGTCTTTGCGGAGCTGGACAAGCGGTTCTAATATTTTATAGCCAAAACTCTTTTGGGTATCAATTCCAAGCTGCTGGAAAACATTATGCTGTCTTTTAATGCCCGCGACCGTTTCATCTATATCCGTTAAAATAGTGCCTTGTAAAAGAAATTTTGCGGAGCTATCCCTGACAAGAATCCCGAAAACATCCTTATAAAAGGCCTGTGTAATAGCCTCTCTTTTAAGCTCTGGATCCGCAATGCCGCTAAGGGCATTTAAAAACTTATCTCTTGCGTCAACTATTTCGACATGCACGCCTAAGCCCTTAAATAATGATACAATTTTTGCCGGCTCATCCTGCCGCATCAGGCCATTGTCTATAAAATAAGTTTTAAGCCTGGCGCCTATCGCTATATGGCCGAGCATCGTAACAGCAGCGCTGTCAACGCCCCCTGAAAGAGCATTAATGGTTAAGCCGCTTCCGACAGAAGCTGCTATATGCCCTGATTGTTCTTTTATGAATTCATCTGTATTCAAGCTATCAAGTCGTATCTCTTTAAGCGTTTCCATTATTTGCTCCTGGTTTTATTAGCTACGGCTGATTATCTCTATAAGGTGGTATCCGAATTCTGTTTTTACGGGGCCGTGCACCTTTCCTAAATCCTTATGAAAAACAATCTCATCAAACTCAACAACCATCTGCCCGGGCTCGAACTCACCAAGGTCGCCGCCATCTTTGCCTGAAGGGCATTCTGAGTAAAGTGCCGCCACCTTTGCAAACGCCTCACCTGATTCTATCTGCTTCTTTAACTTCTCACATCTGGCTTCATCTGATACCAGTATGTGCCTTGCCCTGGCCTTTGCCATAAAATTTTCTCCTTGGGATGATTTCTATAAAACTTCTGCCTCTATCCTGTCTATAATCTTTTGCGTATCGTCGATAGCTTTGGCTGAGAGCATATTAGATGCCCTTGCCTGCGACACAAGGGATTTTAATGTTGTCAAAAATCTCCTGATAAGCGTAGCGCGTTTCTTCTGCCAAGCTTCTTCAGGCTCGAGTTCTTCACGCTGCCTCATAAGCGCTGTAAGGTCTTTTTTAGCCGCGCTTGAGTCTTTGCCCATTTCAAGCACAGATCGTTTTATCTTGGCGTAATCTTCTTTATCCAGCCCTCTTTTGTTACGGGCAAGGCGCAGGACATCAACAGATTCATAGGTTGGCACTAAGGCCGTATCTGTTTCATCATTATAATCTTTTTTAAGATAAAGGGGGTCTTCCTTTTCCAAAAAACAATATGATCTTAACAATTTAATAGCGGTCTGCTTGCGTATGCCTATCTCTTTAGCTGTGTATGTCTCGAATTTATCATAGCCCCACTCTTTATACAGTTTGTCCTTCCATACGGTATAAAGCGCCTGGCCGAAGCTTATCCAAGAGGTCTTAAAGCCTTTCGCGCTTTCAAGTATGCTGCGCCTTATGCTTTCTCCGTCAAGAGCAGATATTTTATCCTCAATTACACGTATTGACTTTGTCTTTATATTCTGCATATTTTTTGTTTGAACCTGCGATAGGTTATGTTTAGGGGTTAAGCTTATTTAAAACTCTATGATAAACTGCTAATGTATCCTTAGTAACACGCTCCTTTGTGTACTGCGAATCAACCATCTGCCGGCCTGTATAACCTAAACGATTTCTTAATTTGTCATCATCTAAAAGAGTAATAATTTTTGTCGCGATAAGCTCGAAATCTCTTACAGGAACAATGAAGCCGTTTATTCCGTCTTGTATAACCTCGGGCATGCCCCCCATATTTGTAACTATTATAGGTTTTGCCGATGCCATTGCCTCAAGCATTGTAAGTCCAAAAGGCTCACAGCTGCTTGAAGGATACAGGCACACATCGCTTGCCGCGTAAATCTTCTTTATATCGTCAAGAGTATAAGAGTCTATTAATACATTCTTTTCAAGCTTAAAATGTTTTATAAGACTTACCATGTACGCGATATCCTTTTGCTGGGTAGAGCCCCAATCTATTATATTCTTTGAACCGGCAAGCACAAGTATGGCATCGGGGTATCTATGCCTAACTAAGCTCATGGCCTTGATGCTCGTATCGCAGCCCTTCGCGAGGCCTATCCTCGCAGGGTGAAAAATAACCTTCCTGTTCTTAAGTTGGGGGTATTTCTGCAGTATATTGCCCGGTTTTAATCCAGGATGAAATTTGTTTTGGTCTATGCCATGATGAACAACAGTAATCTTTGTATCATCTACGCCTATACCTATAAGCTCTTTCTTGATAAAATGGCTTACTGCTATTATATGATCCCACGCGATATCATTGGTAAGCTCCATAAACAAAAGTTCATCCCACGCGTTATGGGCTGTAAGTATCATGGGTATGTTTCTCGACTTTGCAAGCTGCTGCAGGGTTTCGGCATGAACCTTGCTGAAATAATGCATATTATGCGCATGCACTATATCAGGCTGCATCTCATCGAAGAAAGCGGTGAACTCCCTCTCAACCTCATCTTTTATACCGACCAGGCCTCTTTTGTAAAGCCAGTTAAGATCCATAATCGGCGTACGCACAATCTGCACTTTTTCAAAATCTTGACGGCCATCAACACCCTCTACAGCGCCCGTAAGCAGTGAGACATTATGATACGCTTTGGCTAATTGCGGCAATATTATTGTAAGATGAGTCTCAACGCCCCCTATGATAGGGGGAAATCCCCAGTGAAAATGCGCGATATTTAAAGTATTGTCTTTCATTAGTAGTAATACCTCTTTCCTGTTTGTTTTTCAACTTTACGGTTAAAGGTGTGGAGTTTTTTCGGGCTTAATTTATAATGCGTGCCAAATACGGATATATCAAGCTTTTTTTTGGCTGAAGACGCGATACGAATCTTAACGGTAGTATGATTAAGTTTGATGTGCAGCGCTAACCCCTGCCATGACAATACAAACTGCATATAATTCCATGTATTAGGCAGATTGGGGTTTATGATTAGCTTTTCCTTCACTATATTTATACCGGCAAAACCGAAAATAGCAGTCTGCCACGTACCGCCCAACGAGGCAGCGTGTATACCCTCCGCGGTATTGCCATAGATATTACTGATATCAGCCCTTAACGCAAGGTTAAAAAGTGTGTATGCCCTCTGCATATCGCCTATTTCAGCCGCTATTGCCGCGTGTATTGAAGCGCTTAACGATGAGCTATGGACAGTCCTGGCGATATAATAGTCGTAATTTGTCTTTTTTGTTTTAAGATTAAATACATCACCTAAAAGATATAGCAGCATGAGCACATCGGCCTGCTTGACAAGCTGGCTTAATGCCACGTCCCTGCCTCTCCAGCTTTTTGGTATTACAGGTATCCCGTTTTCATCAGCCTCAGTGAGCCGGACATTTTTAAGCTTAAGATATCCGTCAAATTGCTCGATAAAACCGCCTTTCCTGGATTCTAGCGCTATCTTAGAAGCAATGTTTTTCCACTCGGATATTTCACGGCTCTTAAGATTAATTTTTTGGGATAATACCTTAAAGGCCTTTGGATTTTTTACCTTCAGAGACCCGTAAAGCCTGCATGCTGTCAGAATATTCCACTTGGCCATCATGTTGGTGAAATAATTATTATCTATATTTATATGAAACTCATCGGGCCCTATTATGTTTCGTATCTCATAGGCGTTTCTGGATTTATTATAACTTACTCGCGATGCCCAGAATCTTGCTGTTTCGAGCATTATCTCATAGCCGCACTTATTCATAAAAGCATGGTCACCAGTTGCCACAAAATATTTATAAACAGCGTAAGCGATATCGGCTGTTATATGATGCTCAAATTCATGGGTGTGCACCCTTGTAATCTTACCATCTATGTCCCTTGCCCATGCGGGGGTCTCTTCAGTGCCCTCCGAGGCAGACTCCCATGGGAATTTCGCGCCTTTATAACCCGTCTCTCTCGCGAGCGCACGGGCCTGATTCAAGCGCTTATAGCGGTATAGCAGCATGTTTTTTGCGATATCGGGAAAGACGAAAAGATAAAAGGGAAGCATGAAAATCTCGGAATCCCAGAATATGTGCCCCCTGTAACCCTCGCCGCTTAATGTCCTGGCGCCTATGCTTGAAAAACCTTTATCAGATGGCCCGCATATTATCATATGGTATATATTGAAACGCAGGTTCTGCTGAAGGTTTGCGGTCCCCCCTATTATAACATCCGCTCTTTTCCATATCTTATCCCATGAATCCACATGCGCTTTAAGGACATCAGAGAAGTTCTGCGTGAAAATTTTTCTGAATGCCTTATTGGTATTGGATTTTATAGGATTTATGCTGCTCTGGTAAGGTGTGTGTTTTATATAAAATATCTTTGTAAACGTAATCTGCTGGCCTTTTTTGATCTTAATCTGGAACACATTATCTTTTGCGAATATCTTTTTATTGTTTATCTGGTAATAAAAACCGCTCCAGTAAACGACTGTGAACTTTTTGGCAAATGTCTCTATTACGAGATAGCCGGCATTATCATGCTGTCCGAGCTGGCAAACCCTGAAATGTTTTTTCCTGCCCTCACTTATTATAGCGGCATTAGAAACCGAGGTGTCTATATTGGTGTGGACATCAACCTTGCAGTCATCATCAAGCGCGGTAAGAGCGATCTGCATGGCGCCTACGTTTTTATCATGCATCGATATAAATCTTAATGATTCGTATTCATAGCGCCTCTTCTTTCTATCCTGAAAAAGGGTCTTTCGCACCAGCACGCCCTTTTTCATGTTAAGGGCCCTTTTGTGGTCAACTACGTCCATTGCCACTTCGTCAAGCTTTTGGCCCTCAACGGTAAACTTGAAATTTACAGGGTTTGGCAGGTTCACGAGTTCATCGACCTGAGAACCAACCTTATCGTAAAGGCCGCTTATAAAAACGCCTGATGAGGAATCATATGGTATGGACTCCAGTATACCCTTGACGCCCAGATAGCCGTTACCTTGCGAGAATTGAACCTCCCGTAGGGACTGTAAATCCGGCGCCCACTCGGTTTCTTTTATTACCCAATGATCATCAAGGGTATATTGAGAGTATAGGCCTTTCATAACGCAATAACATCCTTTAAGTGTAGTAGGTCAGTAATAATCTTCTTCCTTTTCTCGGCCATCGGCATAACCCGCGTTATCTCTTTGGCCTTTATCCGTGCCTGAGCACTCATCAAATTCAGGGCAGCGCAGGCAACAATCATCTTTCAACTGGTCATCTTCCAGGCATTTTTCATAACGTATACATGATTCACAGCACACAGAAAAATCCTCCTTATTTCTTAAGCGCGCTTAAGCTTTTTGTAGTTATTCTATAACAACAATCTCTTCATCAATTTCTACGTAATCTTCAATCCTATCAGCAAGTATCTCTCTTGCTATGTTTTTTCCGTCTTCAGAAACCATAAACTCCACATCCACCAAATCGCTTGGCTTGATCTGATCCACCGACTCCACTGAATCAAGAATGGTATCAGCTGTAATATAATAAACAACGTCCTTTTCTTCGCCTGTCGCGTAATCAAATTCTCTTACCATGATCTGGTCCTGTGCGACACTTAAGACCTCACCGTAAGAATAAAGGAACTGATCTTCATCCTGCGCAACGCTGTTTATCGGTGTTAACGCTAAACAAAAACATAATATCAAAGCAAAACATGATAACAGATATCGCATATTTTCCTCACCCCCCTTCGTAGTTTAACAGAAATTATAACATGAGCGTGCTGTTTTCGCAAGTAGTATTAAAACACCTCTTTACCTGCTGATATTGATGATCTTGTACTTTAATAAGCCTGCCGGCACATTAATATTAATCGTGTCACCTTTTTTATGCCCAATAAGCGCCTTGCCCACTGGCGATGTTACAGATATCCTGCCACTTGCAAAATCCGCTTCTGCCTCTGATACAAGCACATAAGTCTCTTCTTCGGCTGTCTCAGCGTCTTTAATCTTTACGGTCGCGCCTATCAACACCTCATCCGACGACATCCTGGATTCATCTATTATCCGCGCGCGCGCAAGTTTATCCTCGATTTCAGATACCTTCTTTTCGTTTAGGCCCTGAGCCTCTTTCGCGGCATCGTATTCGGCATTCTCGCTTATATCGCCAAGAGCGCGGGCCTTACCTATCTCTTCTGAGAGCTGCCGTCTTTTCTTAGTCTTTAAATGCTCTAGTTCTTTTTTTATCTTGTCATATCCTGCTTGTGTTAAATATATTTTATCCATAGTTTTACCTGCCGCGTGTCTTTGATAGTAACCTGAGTATTTCAAGATAAAGCCATACTAATGTAACCATTAAGGCAAATGCCCCATACCATTCCATGTATTTTGGGGCATTAAGCTCTGCCCCTTTTTCAATAAAGTCAAAATCAAGGACAAGGTTTAAGGCAGCTATTATAACTACAAATACGCTGAAACCAATACCCATCGGGCCGCTGCTATGTATAAAACCGATATTAAAACCAAAAAACCCCATGACAATGCTCGCAAGGTACAAAATCGCAATGCCTCCTGTGGCGGCAACAATACCGAGTTTAAAATTTTCAGTTGCCTTTATAAGGCCTGATTTGTAGGCCAAAAGAAGGCAAAGCAGCGTTGATATGGTAAGCCCTACTGCCTGTATCACTATGCCGGGATAACGGGCCTCAAAGAAAGATGATATCGTGCCTAATACAACACCCTGAACAAGGGCATATATCGGGGCTGTAATAGGGGAATATTCCTTTTTAAATATGGTGACAAGCGCTACCACAAAACCTGCAATAACAGATGGGAACAAAAATGGCGCGGCAGCCACAGCCCTGCTCCATACAAAGCTTGCTGAAAAAAGCAGTAATACAATCATAAAAAATGCCTTATTGACGGTTCCTGATACCGTCATCACCCCCGCGCTATCCGTTACTCTGGATTGCCTGAAAATGTCTCCTCTAAGCGCCGGGTTTCCTGATCTTAGCATTTTGGCGACTCCTTGCTTTTTGTGTGAATAAATCTGGCGGCAAGCCATCTTTTTACGCGAAACTGTGTCTTGTATCTTCTTCTGCACATCCCGCTTTTTATAAGTTTCACCTGTTTATCGTCCTATAAACTGTTTTATTCTTAACGTCTATGGTGTCGATTGCGGCTTTGTCGGAGCAGCGATTTGGCTTTTTTTGCCATGATATTAGTCATTTGCAAAAATACCATCGCTGCGAAGATAAAGCCACAATCGACACGAAAGTTCAGCGCGCTGTTGAGATAAAGTGCTTTCTATCAACAAGCTCATCAATGCTCATATTAAAGGCATCTGCTATCTTTATCACCGTCTGGATTGAGGGATATTTTGCCTGGCCCTGCTCTATCTTTGTTATCATATTATAAGAAAGCCCCGAGTACTGGGCAAGCTTCTGCTGTGACCAGCCGGCGCTTTTTCTTAATTCCTTAACCTTTTTTACAAGCATTATCGTTTGCGTTATCTTGCTGTACCAAAATTAGTGGAAGGAGTTGATTTTTCAGGCCTTTCCTTTTCCCGGCTTGGCTTTTCTGTTTCAAGGCCTTTGGCTTCAGAGCGTTCTGACCCTGTTTTCTGAGCACGGTACTGGGCAAGGTTTTTTCTGTAATCTGATTTTACCTTATCCATCTTTTCAACAATAGCCTGTTTTTCTTCCTTGTACGCTTTTCTTAAGGCAAGCTCTTTTACCTTTGCATCGGATAATATCTGGTTCCTGATCTTGCTCTTATTGGCCATGTCTGTTATCTGAGCTATTTCATTTTCCGCACCGCTATATAATGTTTCTATCTTTTTATGCAAACTGTCTTTTGCATCCTGTATCTCAGCCTTAAGAGCGTCTATTTTTTGATTATACGACTCCATCTCAGGGTCATTTGCAAGACGGTCTATCTTTTTTTCTAAACCTTTTATCTTTTTACCGCATTTAGCGCGCGCTGCCTTTAACTTGTTATATTCTGCTTTTGCGGGCCCGCTCTTTGCCTGATAATCCTGCTTAAGTTGCTCTTGACGCCTTTTAGATTCACGTATATACATCTTCTCATCCATGTCCGCCTTACAGGTGATAAGGTCCTGCCTTAACGCAATGTCTGAGGCATTAAATTCTTTTGATAATTCTTTTAGCTTGGTTTTCTGAATCGCTATCTTTGACCCTAGCTCTGACAGATCTTTTTTTGACTTTTCAAGCTCAGGGCTATAATCCTTTCCTGCCGCAGCGTAATGGACAACGCCAAAAATCAAAAGCATCAAAACAATTACCAGCTTCTTAAACATCTTTCCTCCTCCTGTTTATGAACATTTAGAAATATTTTACTATTCTTTCTATATATTTACAAGCTAAATCCACAAAAAATTTAGGATAGGTTTGTAATAATATGCGAGACTCTCACAGCTATTTATCAGGCATGTAGTATTCATATACGATTTTGGCTATCTTTGAGATAAGTTCTCTTGACTTGTAAGAATTGCTATATTTGTGGCCAGTAAGGACACATATTAGGAAATCGCCGTTTGGGGTGAACACAATACCGGCATCATGGCATATACCCTTTTCAAGGCCTGTCTTGTGCGCTACAACGGTTCCTTTGGGAAGTTTCGCAGGTATCCTGTTTCGCGTTTTTTGTTGCTTTAAGATGCGCATACATTCAGATGATACATTCTGATTAATAAGTTTGCCTCTATACATTTTATCTAAAACAAGCGCCATATCATCAGCTGTCGTGTAGTTTTCTATACCCTTATCTCTTGATGTCATATCCATCATAAGCCTTGAAAGCCGTGTCCCCATCAAGTGATTATCCTGAAACCATCTATTAAGGTAGTCAAGGCCAAGCAGGTTTATTAAAATATTCGTTGCCGTATTATCACTTATCGTCATCATAAGCTCCATAATTTCTTTTATGCTGTATTCTTTTCCTGAACGCTGGTTTTTTAGTGTGCCTGAGCCGCCTGTTTTATCCTGCTGCCTAAGCTTTATATTATCCGAAACAGATAATTTACCTTCTTCCCGCGCTGAAAACACAGCCCCCATAATCGGCACTTTGATAATGCTTGCCGCAGGAATCCGCGTGCCTGAATCTATGTCAATACGCCAATTTCTATTATAATCTTTTATTACAACATAGGCCTTACCTTTAAAACCCTCTGTCTGGGCTGCGATTACATCCCTTAAGCTGCCCCAGCGCGCCCTCTCCTTTTTATAGCCAGTGTAAAAATCAAATGCCGTTATTGCCGCTATTGTAATGAGGGCAACACCGGCAGCGCAGAGCAGTTTTTTTCTGTGCCTTATTATTAAATTCATTTTGGTTTTTTTTCGATCAACTGGTTGGAAATTTCATAGCAGAAAATAGCGCTTGCCATAGCTACATTAAGGGATAGTGGTTGGCCTGCCATCTTAAGCGTTATATTCAAGTCTACATGTTTTAAAATGGCCTGCTTTATGCCCTTACCCTCCGAACCGAGCACAATAGCAATAGGAAATGGTGACTCAAAGGAGCTTAAATCATGGCCTCCCTCAACAACAGTAGCTGCTATCCAATAACCTGCATCTTTTGCCTTGATGATAGCATTCAATGTATTGCTTACCATGGCAACAGGCGTAAAGTTTTCGCCACCCGAGGCAACGTGCATGACGGTATCATTTACCTCACAACTTGAATGCCGGGGAACTACTACAGCAAATCCGCCAAAGCAGGCCGTAATCCTTAAAATTGACCCGAGATTGTGCGGGTCACTTATATCATCAAGAAATAAAAGGCACGGCCTTTTGGGGTTGTTTGAGGAAATGAGGTTTTCTAAAGGGGTGTATTCAAACCTTGAGACCTCAGCTATGATTCCCTGAAGCCTGTCAGCGCGCTTTACCCTTGAGAGCTCCTTCTCGCTGACTACGCGATAAGGTATCTGCTTGGCCTTAAAAAGGTGCAGCACTTGCGGGCTGTTAAAATTTTCCTGCACATAGACATTTTTAATTGATTTAGGATTGGCTTTTAAGCGCTCAAGTATTGAATTCTTGCCATATAAGTACGTCTTATTGCTGCTCATCTTTTCGCCACCACCTTGCTTAGGGACGGTTCTCGAGCACGCCTACCTGCCAGTAGGCAGGCCTGCCGGCAGGCAGGCATTGCCGTGCTTAAGAACCGTCCCTAAAAAAATTAGTCCATTTTGGAGAGGGCTTCTTGTATAATCGGCAAAAGGGCCTCCATCTCAGCCTTTGCTACCCTGCCAAGCTTTGCGAATTTAAGGTTATCCTGCTGATCTTTAGATTCCCTTGATATCTGAATCTTTTTCTGGCCATTATTGTAAGAGTAAATGCTTACACTTAATCTCCCATTATCCGTGTCGGTGGATTTTGTAAATAATTGCTGGTCTAAACTGCTGTCATACGGCATTTGCTTCCTCCTTTAAATGAGCGCACAACTTACAGATGTTTAATACAGTATGCGTGATGTAAGTTGTATGCGCGAATTTATCCTGATGATGCGACCAAAGCCTGCCTGCCGGTAGGCAGGCCTGCCTGCCGGTAGGCAGGGGAGCATCAGAAGGATCACGCTATTCTGCTTTAAATGAAATGATAGTTTACGATATTACTCTATGGTTGTCAAGACTAATCAGGTATTAATCAATCATTGCGCTTATAACCTTGCCTTCGCAGCGATGGTATTTTAAATGAGCACACAACTTACAAATGCTTATAATAGTATATTTAATGTAAGTTGTTTGTGCGAATTTATACTGAGAATGCGAAGCATTCGAAGTATCAAGAAAGTTCAAGTATCGGACCCTTCTGATGCTCCCTTTGGTCGCATCATCAGGCTAAATTCGGCCTATACAATTTACCTGCCTGCCGCAGGCAGGTAAATTGTGGCCTCATTTAAAAGCCAAATCGCTGCTTAAGGCAAAGTTATAAGCGCTTAACCTTAATACCTGCTAAATCGTTTTTTCCTTAATCAAGAAGACCTTATCCTTGACGTGGGCCCTAAAAGAGAGTTTTATGCCAACGCGGTCGCCTTTTTCAGCTGACCCTACGGGCTCTTTGTCTTTTTGCATCTGGCTTATTACACAATACTCGGCAGCTGTGTTTTTACCTGTTATCAGTATGTTGTCTCCTATAGAAAGAGGGCCCTTGCACACCAATATATCAGCAACACCTAATTTCGGAAAGAATCTCTTTACCTGGCCTGCATATATCTTTTCGATTCTTGTCGCCAAAGTATTATCAAGGCCACCCGGAGCTCCTGTATAAAAACCGCTGTCAAGGCCCCTGTTATATGTGCCCTCAAGTCTTTTTAGAAGCGCTTTTTTGAGTTTTTCAGTAAAACAGCCGTCATAATAAGCATTGACCGCTTCTCTGTAACAAAGGGTGACATTTTTTACATACTCGGGCGAACGGTTTCTGCCTTCAATCTTAAAGACATCAATACCGGACTCTATCAGCCTACCCATAAAGGGTATTGTGCATAGATCTTTTGGACTTAATATGTAGTTTGGGCCGATCCTGTATTTGGTTTCTCCGTCGCTATCTTCGA